>JAQCMX010000145.1 GCA_028274885.1 Haloarculaceae archaeon | reverse complement strand
GGGATGTGTCCCTCTTCGAACTCCCACTGCTCGCGAGTATCGACGATCACCGCCCCCGTATCCGCCACGGCATCAGACACCCCGTCGGAATCGATCAGCGGCGTTTCGGACGGTCGCCGGATGTCGTAGGTCGACCCTGTCACCTCGGCGGCATCGCTGGTGGTTTCGTGGCTGCGCTGCCACGCGCTGAAATCACCGTCGAGCAGGGATAGCTGTGCCTCGGAGTGACCATACAGCAGGGCGGTCACGAGAAACCGAGCCGCAAATACCCCGTGATGATCGTCGTAGGCCACGAGGTGATCCTCTCTCGAGAGCCCTGCGTCCTCGAGTAGCCGTTCGAATACGAGTTCACCGGGTAACATCCCTGCGTCGTTGGTTGTCGATTCGGGGTCGTCACTGGCGGCATGATTATCAGCCCGGAAAGCCTCGAAGGGGACGTTTACCGCACCAGGGATGTGACCGATCCCGCCGAACTCCCAGGCATCCCTGACGTCGACAACTCGAACGTCAGAGCGGTGTTCGGCCAGCCACCCCTGCGTTACGACGAAGTTGGTCATCGATCACCCTTCGAGACAGGGACAATTGAACGTGTCCTTCGTCTCCGATTGTGCCTTCGCTCGAAGAAGGCGGCAAATGTTACTTGTTATGTCGCGGAGGGTGAACTCGATACGCCAGCGCGCAGGGAGGTCGTCCCGGTGGACGAGAGCGAAATGGCACAATCCCCGCAAGTTGGGGCAGTATCTGCCGCAACAGGTGAGGAGTGGCCGACCATGCCGCAAGTAATACCGCTTTATAGGTGGTAGTCTTACGATGTGATGTACTCATGAGTGACAGTGAATACGCAAAGGATGTTGTGATTTCACCGGATTCGGTCGAGAATCGCCTCGAAGAATTTCAAAGCGACGATCCAGACCACCGGCTGGTGGAGGTCGACGTAGATACGGAACTGTACGACGAGGGACACGCCCCCGGCGCGATCGGGTTCAACTGGGAAACCCAACTTCAGGATCAGACCCAGCGGGACATTCTCGATACGGACGATTTCGAAGCGCTTCTCGGTTCTCATGGTATCTCCGAGGACTCAACGGTCGTGCTCTATGGCGACAACTCCAATTGGTTTGCCGCCTACACGTACTGGCAGTTCAAGTACTACGGTCACGAGGACGTTGCGCTGCTCGACGGGGGCCGCGAGTACTGGGTCGAAAACGACTACTCGCTGACAGACGAAGTGCCCGAGTACCCCGAGGTCGAGTACGAGGCCTCCGGGCCCCGAGAGTCGATCCGGGCCTACCGTGAAGATGTGGAAAACGCCATCGACCGGGGTCTTCCACTGGTGGATGTCCGCTCGCCCGAGGAGTTCAAAGGCGAGATACTCGCACCGCCAGGACTGCAGGAGACCGCCCAGCGCGGCGGCCACATCCCCGGTGCACAGAACATCTCCTGGGCGGCTGTAACCAACGACGACGGGACATTCAAGAGTCGCGAGGAGATCGAAGAACTCTATGCCGAAGACGGGATCGACGGCGACGGGACTACAGTCGCGTACTGTCGTATCGGCGAACGCTCCTCGGTGGCGTGGTTTGCACTCCACGAACTGCTGGGCTACGAGGATACGATCAACTACGATGGGTCCTGGACCGAATGGGGCAATCTCGTCGGTGCACCGATCGAAAAAGGCGAGGCCGAGTGACGGCGGTAAACGACGGGTCCAGGAGGATAGGCCGGTCAGACTGCGGTAGCAAGAATCCGGGACTCCGCCCGACACACCGCCCCGAAGAACGCGGTGTGATATTCGGTTGCCGGACGTTCCCGCATCTGCCCGGAGACAGCAGTAGCGCGCAACTCCCGCACAGATTACACGCAAACCCCGCGTGAACCGGTGCGGTCGTTCGTAACAAAAATGTCGGTATGCTTGCCCAATTGATTTGTTCGCCGCGACCGAACTGTGATTGATGACACGCGTTCTGCTTGCGACAGCTTCGGTTCATACAACTGCTGCTGCCTGCGATTACCTCACTGCCCGACTCAACACAACGGATACAGTTGTGGTCCTGACCGTCCGGGATGTTGACGTCGAACGACAGGACCCCGGTGACGCGGCAAACGTGGCACGAACGCGTCTGCTTGAACCGAGTGTCCGGACACACACCCAGGAGGGCGAGCCCGCACAGGTGATCCAGGATGCGGCGACGGAGCATGGCATCGACGAGATCGTTGTCGGGACACGTCGAGGAGACCCCCAGGCTGCGGGCGAACCACCGGGATCGACGGTACAGGCGCTGTTGGCGGATCCCGACCGGCCGGTCGTCGTCGTTCCGGTCTGACCGATATTGATCCTGTGCCGACAGCAGTCCCGGAGTTTTTGATGACAGCGGTCATGTATGCTGGATAGAAAGGAGATGTCACTTCCCTACCGACCTCCAGGGATGCAACCCGGCCGGTCACTACGTAATATCTTCGTAGCTATTGTCTACTTGCTGTTTTCCCCCCTGATACTCGTCCTCGGACTGTATCTGTATGTCCCATATGCTATCGCGACGAACCGGCACAACCTCGGAAATCGGCTGGCGAACTCGCCACTGGGTGCAATCCCGACAATCAGGAACGGCGGCATCCAGTCAGCGGCGACTGTTTTTGTCGCCTTTATAATCATCCCAAGCGCCCTCGGTGCAGCGATGGCGGTGGATACTGGCACCGATCCAGCAACGGAGACAGACAACATTGGAGACGAGCTCTCGGAGGCTAAACCACCAACCGGAGATGAATCATCGTCGGGCGATCCGACCGTCGATCCCGGTGACGGCAAGGACAAATTCACCGCAGAAATCATCAGCGTCATCGATGGGGATACTGTCGAAATCAGGACCGAAGGTGGCGAGTTTGACACGGTTCGACTGCTTGGAGTCGATAGCCCAGAGGTCAGTTCAAGGGTCAACACCTGGGAATTCGAAGGGATCCCAGACACGGAGGCTAGTCGAAAGTGCCTGGACGGCTACGGGACCGAGGCATCCTCGTTTGCTGAGCGTCAATTAGACGGCGCGACGGTCACAGTCAAGATCGATCCGGTGGCTGATCGCAGAGGATCGTATGACCGCCTTTTGGCGTACATTATCGTCGATGGAACAAATTTCAATTACAAACTCCTCGATTCCGGCCACGCGCGGGTATATAACAGTCAGTTCAGCCAGTCAGAGCGGTTCTATGACGCTGAGAGCGAGGCACAGGAGTCCGAGACGGGTCTGTGGAGTTGTCGATCAGTGGATTCGGACACGACATAGCAACGGCGGGGGAGATCTAGCGATTGTCAGTATCCAGGAGGATGCAACCGCTGACATCCTCCACAGGCCAAAGCCGTGGGGTTCCCCCACTGGGGGTTGAATCCACGAGTAGCGGGAGGTTCGCAGGCTCGTCGTCGCGCTGGACGGTGGCCTGCGTTTTGGGCTGTGCCAGTACAGCCCCTGCCTCGGACAGCGGTTGCACGTTTTTGCCGTGTCGTATTCTTCGATCAACTGCACTTCGATACCCGCGCCGTGGGCCTTGTACTCGATGTAGTTCAGCAGGCGAGCGAGCAATCTTGTGGAGACGGTCGTCTATCTTCCGTGCTTTGGCGTCCCCGATACGCTCACCCACCTGTTGTCCGCCTCGGGGTTTGGCTTTCCCGATGGACTTGCGCAGTTACTTGTAGTGTTCGCGGATACGGCACGCTTCCTCGCCGTGGAGGGTTGTTTTGCGGTCGGATATCTGTGTCACAGCGGAAGTAGCGCGGAGGCCAATCCGTTTTAGCGGTGCGTGTAAGCTTGATCTGACTCCGGTTTGAATCGTGAAGTCGTCCCACAGGCCCAGAGGTGGTCGGTGGGACGGGGTGTCCGTCAGCCAGCCCCGGAGTCATACGGTCGGTTGTAAGTCAGGGACGTGGGATCTTCGGGCAGGGAGCGCGACACCCGGGAGTCTCACTGACGAGTCAACCCCTTGGGGTTGGTAGCTGACGCTGTGCGAGCTCTACTTTCCGGCCCCGAGTAGTGCAACATTTCTTGAAATCGAAGTGTGTCAGCCTCCTCGGAACCGCCTCGGAACTGGTCGACCTCTGATGAGGATAAAACAGGCACTCGGTAGCGGCAACTGTCTCTCGGTCGAGACAAAACGATTTATTATCGCAGGTATTGGACTACAACGTAATGTCGATCCGTGGGTTCTTGCGAGGAGAGGTCTCGGGAGAACTGGTCCAGCGCGTGGCCAGGGAAGCCGCGTTAAAATACGGACAGGAGGTCGAATCACTGGAGTTGCTCGAAACGGATAACTGGCTCTCGACGCCCTGTGTCGTCAACGATTCACTCTTCTTGAAGATTATCACGTCACAGAACTCCTTTGTCCACGGTCTGTTGACCACCGGCCGCAACATTGGGATGTTCTCGAGCGGGACCGAGGGGTTTTTCGAACATTTCCGGACGCCAATCGAGATGGCCGAACACGAACTCTGGGCAACCCGTCGCATGCGGGAACTCGGTATCAACGCCCCGGAACCACTCGAAGCCTTCGAATACGACGGTGTCGGGGTTCTCGTGCTGGAGTATCTGCCAACGTTTGAGACACTGGATACGGTCGACCGCAACCAGGTCGAAGCCGTTGCACCGGAACTGTTTGAGTTTCTTGCCAGGATGCACGAAACTGGACTCGTCCACGGCGACCTCAGAGGCGAAAACGTCCTGTTGGCGGACGGGCACGTCTATTTTATCGATGCGACGAACGTCCGGGGGGATGCGGTCGACGACGCACGCGCGTACGATATCGCGTGTGCCCTCGGGACGCTCGAACCGCTGATCGGGGCACGGAGCGCGGTAGCCCTTGCCGACGAGTATCACACGAAAGCACAACTTCTCGACGCCGACCGCTTCCTGAACTTCGTGAATATCCGGCCCGATCACGATTTCGACGCCCAGGAGGTCCGCGGGGAGATCACCAAACTCACCTCCTGACTCTCCATATCGATTGGATGAGAGTCATATAATCGGTCAAATATATATAGATTTAGGAACGGTTATAACACAGAGAGTCGAAACGCCGTTATGGAAACTCGCAAGGTACAGGTGACAGGAGGATCCACCTACACAGTTTCACTCCCAAAAAAGTGGGCTACAGAAAACGATGTCAGTAGCGGTACCGTCGTGGAGTTTCACGCCGAAAACGACCTGCTTCTCCTGCAACCACAAAAGGAGGACAACCACACAGAAGGGAGCCTTGATGTTACGGGGCTGACCGACGATCAGGATCTGATCCGGGCAGTCATGACGATGTACGTCAGTGGGTTCGATATAATCACCCTCGAAACAGATCGCATGACAGCAGAGCAACGACGGACTATCCGGGACGCAACCCAGGGGCTGGTTGGGCTCGAGGTCATCGAAGAGACCGGCGACCGTATCGTCTTGCAGGACCTGCTCGACTCGTCTGAACTCTCGATCGAGAACGCGATCACCCGGATGCGACTGGTTTCGCTAGCGATGCTCGAAGACGCAGTCGAGGCGTTGCTTACAGATGACGAACAGCTCGCACAGGACGTGATCGAACGCGACGACGACGTCGATCGCCTCTGGTATATGACCTCGCGGGTGTTCCGCACAGTTTTGCGGAACCCGACTGCGGCCGACGAAGTCGGATTCAAACGCGAGACCTGTTTCGATTATCAATCGAGCGCACGTCAGCTGGAACGGATCGCCGACCACGCTAACAAGATAGCCGCCCTCTCCCTCGAAGTAGAACAGATCCCGGCGTCGGTGATAACTCCGTTGCGGGAACTCCAAACTGAAGCGTCGATCGTCCCCGACACCGCCATGGATGCGCTGCTCGGCGGTGAGGGCGACGACCCTGTCGGTATGGCAAACAGTGCCCGGGCACACCTCGACGTTGTCGACGAGAAAGCCCGGGCCGTCGGCACCATCATCCGAGATCTCGACCCCCAACTCGCGCAGGTGCTTGGCTTGGTTGTCGACTCGCTCTCCCGGACTGCCGATTACGGAGCCAACATCGCCGAGAGCGCACTTCAAAAGGCCGCACCCCGTCCGTAGTTGGTCCACCCTGGTCTACAGATTCTATCCCATCCGCCCCGTGAGTCCTGGAACTGTCCTCCGATCTGTTTTGCCCAATTTGCACAACCCATGTCTGCTCCGGGTAGGAGCTTGTGTGCCACAGCCTTTGTTCCCGATGCGGACGGCGATGTCCAGTTTCAGCGGCTCTCCTGGACACGGAGGGTTCACTCTCTTCGTCTACGATCAGTCAGACGGTAATTGTCATAGCTGGCATGTCGATGAAGGCGTTTTCGTATCCGGTGTGACGGGCGGCTTGCGGGGGTGAGTCGACGGTTATCCGAAGTTTATCACCCGGTTTGGTACTGCCCACGTCTGCTCTGTAGTGGTACGCGCGCTTCGGACCGATCGCCGGCGATAGTGGGCCCTCGAACACGGTCGATCCAGCTCGTTCGATAGTCATCGAAAGCGACATGAGCGGAATCAGATACTGATTGTACGGCGTTCGCGGGGAGACGGTTACGGACGTTCTGTCATCGACTGGTTCCGAGGTGACGACAAACACAGCGTC
>JAQCMX010000144.1 GCA_028274885.1 Haloarculaceae archaeon | reverse complement strand
CCACCCCCCGTCGGCAACACCGTCCACACCGGATCCCGACACGAGACAGGTCGCAACTGGTCGTGGCCTGGTTCGGATCGTGTGCCCCTGTGGTGTGGGGTCCCGTCCTGGATGTCGTGTTCGCCGAGGCTCGGGTTGGGGCAAGTCCGTCCTGGTGTCGATGTCTCTGGCGGTGAGTGTCTCGAATCGGTGCAACAGGTGTTGGGAGCAAACGGCGTTCCGGCTAGAAGTAGTCCGCCACCTCGTCGGCGTATACCTCGGGAGCAACATCGATCACCGACTCCCCGTGTATCATCCCCAGAAAGGACACGTCGGTGATGTAGTTGTCCTCAAACGGCGAGCGGGCAACGATATCGACGACGGCTGGTGACTGTGGCTCGGCGGTCGGGAACGAGATAGCAAAGTTGTACGCATTCAGATCCAGACTGGCATAGTACCCTAAGACGTTCGTGATGCCGTCTGCAAGCTCCCCGACGATGTCGTCGTCAGGTGCGGGAAGGCCGACAGTATCGGTGACGCCACGCACGTGCCAGTGGTGGATCGGTGCAAACGGTGCGAGCCAATCGACGGTTCCGGTAGAGCCAACGTGTCGGGGCCCGGGAACCTCTATCCCGCGCACGTCTTCCCAGTAGGTTGTGCCGTGTTCCTCGTAGTGTGCCCGTTCGGCCTGTACTCGCCGGCGCTGTGCGGTCGTGCCGTGGTCGTCGGCGAGGGTCTGTACGTGCGGGTGGACAACGCTACTCCCTGCGGAGGGCAGGAAATTCATGTTGATCGAGGCGAACTCGGGGGCATCGTGATCGGCGACGGCGCCGAGAAACTCCAGTGCACAGCCAAACCCATCTTCGAAGGTACTGGTTTCGAACGCATCGATAGGCTGGAAGTGTTCGTCGGTGAGCACCACCACATTCGAGTGTTTTCCGTATGGGAACAGGTTGGGAAAGGAGATCGAATCCCCGCGTTCGATCCGGTCTTCGCCCACAAAATCGGGGTATTCCGGTGTGGCCTCGGTGACCATCCCCGGACAGAAAAAGCAGTCCTCGGTATCGCCCACGTAGTCCTCGACTGTCGGGGGCTCCTCGGGGGCCGGAAAGATCGCCTCGACGATCCGGGTCGGACGGCCGGTGAGCGGATCCTCGCGGATCTCGATCTCGCGTGTCTCGGACTCGAAATCCGCAAGTGGGCTGTAAAGCGTTGCTTCGTCGGTCGTCTTTGTTTGTTCGATTGTCATATAATCCCTATTCACAGATCACGAACAAAAAGGTTGGACCCGGCGTGATCGCCCGACCCCGGGGTCCGTGACAGGGTCGTCCCGCTTAGATCGAGAGCAATATTCATTTGGCCCGGGTCCGAGTTGCCGGTATGAGCGAGGAGACGCTCTTTACGCGCATCGTCGACGGGGAGATCCCGAGCTACAGTGTCTACGAGGACGACACGACCTATGCCTTTCTGGACGCGAACCCACTCACGCCGGGGCACACGCTGGTGATCCCGAAAGAGCCCTACGAGCGGTTCCAGGACGTGCCCGCGGATCTGGCCGCGGACGTGTTTGCGGTCGTCCACGCACTCACACCCGCCGTCGAGGCGGCTGTGGACGCGCCAGCCAGCACCATCGCGATCAACAACGGGGAGACGGCAGGCCAGGAGGTAGCACACGTTCACTGGCACATCATCCCCCGGTTCGAAGACGACGGTACTGGACCGGTGCACGCACTCTTTGAGTACGCTGATCTCGACGAGGACAGGATGGCCTCCATCGCCGCCGCGATCCGTGAAAACGAATAACCGTCGCCGTTCGCACTGTCCCGTCCGTGGAGATACCGATCGCCCGAGTGTCCGCCCCGATGGGGTGGTTCGACGCGGCCGACCGACAGGCAAAGACCAATGACGATCGAGCTCCAAACGGATATATGAGCGAGCGAGACCGCCAGTTGCAGCGCGAAATCGATGACACCGCCGGTCTCGATGTCGGTATCGAGGATGGGACCGAGTCCGAGGATGCGGCGGGCGGACGGAGTTTCCGCTCGCGGATCCGGAGTCAGACCGAATCGGTGTTGTCACCGACGGGGCTGGGAATCGCGCTTGCCCTCGTAGTTAGCGGACTCGTTTTGATCGGTGGGGCACTCCCGCTCGGAACGATCGGTAATCTCATCGGCATCTTCCTCGGTGCGTTTGTCTACGGACTCGGGGCCAAGACGCGCCGGTATCTCGAACTCACACTCGCCGGGGCGGTCGCCGGTGGCGGGTGGGCGCTTCTCAGCAACCTCATCGTGACCCTGCTTGGCGCTGGGGTTCCCTTCCTCGCGATCGGAGCCCTCGGGGGTGCAACGGCCGCGGCCTTGGGTCACTACTTCGGCCGCGATCTGCGTGACGGGCTGACCCGTGAAATCTGACATCCGTCGCGTTCCGCACGGTCGGGGTTATTCATCCTCGACGACGAGTTCCCAGGTCTGTCCCTCGCGACGGACAGCGCCCTCCTTTGCCAGTTGCTCAAGCGTGGCCTCGACGACCTCTGGGGGTGCCTCCACAGCCTGGCTGAGTCGTTCGAGGTCGCCTTTCCCGTCGGCGACAGCGAGCAACAGCTCCGAGACGAGCCGCGGATCGCCCTGTTCGACCGTCTCCGCCAGGCGTTCTTTGAGTGTCGTCATGCGACCCTGCACCCACCGCTGTGCAAGGGACAGTTCACGCTCCAAGGACTCGAGATCGCTGAGCGTCTTTGCCAGCGAACTCACGTCGGTGTCCGCACCGAGATCGACCGCTGCTCCGGATGCTAATTCGATGCTGAGGTGTCGACATGTCGTGACGTCGAGGCGCGAACTCGCGGGATAGGCACTCTTTGTCCCGAACTCGTAGGGCGAAACCGTCACCTCGAGTCGGACGTGCCGGGCGATCGAAAAGTACTTACGGCGCCTATCATCGGTTCGACTCTCCACGAGGCCTGCATCCTCCAGTTTCTGGAGATGGTCGATAACTGCCTTCGGACTCACGCCGAGAAACTCGCTGATCTCCGTGACATAACAGGGCTTCTGTGCCAGCAGCCGGAGGATTCGCCGTCGGTTGGCATTACCCAGTAAATCGAGGAACTCAGCAGAGTTCATTTACGTGATGTTAAGGTTTGTATTTAATAAGGCTGTCTCTCGCGGTAGCGAGTGTGATCCAGGAACAGAAGTGAAAATAAAGCACAACCCCGAATCAGTAAGGATTTGACCGCCGGACCGTTACAACGGTGTAATGGCCCAGTTCGATCCCGAGAAGTTCGAAGACAAGTACGAACACTACTTTCCGGAGCTCCAACGCGCCTACCGGCAGGCCTTCGAGACGATGAACGACACCTACGACTCGGAACTGATCCACGCGATCGACCAGCAACTGCTGGCTGAAAGTGAGCCCTTCTACGAGGGGGAGGATCAGTTCCGGATCGAACTGCCCGCGGATCCGGCGGAGCAACTCTCGGCCGTGGTCGTCGACGACGAGAAACTCGATACCGTCCTCGAGCGGTACCTCGAGGAACTGGAGGCCGAACTGCAGTCCGTGTTTGGATTCGCCTGACAGGCCGGACCCAAAGCCCTAAGCCTCCGGCTTCCGTACCTTTCAGTACAATGAGCACGGACACCGAAAGTCAAAGTCCCGAGGACGAACTCCGCGAGCGTATCACGAACTTCCTGCGCCGGAACTTCCCACAGATCCAGATGCACGGCGGTAGCGCGGCCATCCAAGATCTCGATGTCGAGGCAGGGACCGTGTCGATTCAACTCGGCGGCGCCTGTTCGGGGTGTGGCATCTCACCAATGACGATTCAGGCGATCAAGACACGTATGACAAAGGAAATCCCCGAAATCGAGCAGGTCGACGCCAACACCGGCATGGGGGGCAACGAGGGCATGTCCGGCGGTGCCGGCGGCAAGAGCCCCTCGTTCCCCGGTGAAAGCGGCGATGAGGAAGACGAAGGTCCCGAAGCACCGTTCTGAGCGCTCTTTTTTACCCGGGCACAGCTCGAACGCCGTGACAGCCTTCACCGGCTTCGGTTGAGCGATAAAAGATTACAAACTGTAGTTCATTGGATATTAAGCTAACACTCGTCGAAATATATAGATTACTTCCGAATACTTGCCTCATTGTGTCGTGTTATTAGTTCACACGAGTACGTACAGATAGCATGTCAACCGACGGTGACGATCCGGTCGAGCAGTTGCGGGACTCCCGGGCGATAGACATCGAGGCCTTCGACGCACGGGTCAGCGAGGAGGCAACAGTTCTCAAAGACCACATCGAGGCTGGCACGTTCGACAACAGCCAGCGGGCGATCGGTCTGGAACACGAATTCTACGGTGTCGGGGAACAGTCATACCAACTTCGTCGGGTCCCGTCCTCGCTGGTCTCGTGTCTCGGGTTCGAGCGGGAGATGGGCCTGCACATGATCGAACTGAACACGGGCGCACAGCCGTGTAACGCCGACGGCATCGATGCGCTCCTCTCGGAGTCGCGGTCGAAGCTCCGTGCACTCCAGGAACGTGCTGGCCAGGAGGGCGTGGGGATCGTCAGCGATGGGACCTGGACGATCGGTCCAACCCACAACACCACCGAGAACTACCTGACCGAGGCGACGCGTGAAAAGGGGCTCACGCTTGGTATAAACGTCAGTAATGGCTTTCGGTACCACGGGTTCGCCAGCGGCCGTCGGGCGCTTCGGGGAAGCGTCGACCTGCCGGGCGCGACAATCGAGGGTGAGACACCCGGTCCGGCGACGCTCACCCTCTCGATCCAGCCACACTATCAGTTCCGAACGGCTGCGGCCCTGCCCGAACACCACGGCAATGCGCTCCGGATCGCAGGTCCCTTATTAGCCCTTGCCGCCAACTCCCCGTTTCTTCCGCCCGGACTGTACGACGAACGCAACCCGGATCCACAGCTCCTCCTCTCGGAGGGGTGGGCTGAACACCGGATCCCGATTCAGGAGGGCGTCATGAATCCGGAAGCGGGGTCAACGAAAGTTCGGTTTCCTGCGGACATCGACACGCCTGCCGAGGCTGTCGACCGGATCGTCGAGGACTACACGATCGTTCCCACGGACGTGGAGACGAACGGACGGTTCGACGACGCGTTTGCGCACTTCCGGCACAAACACGGGACGCACTGGCGCTGGATCCGGCCGGTATTCGAGGGGGGATCCGAGTCGGCGGCGAACGTTCGCATCGAGTTTCGTCCGCTCCCTGCTCAGCCGACCCTTCCGGATACGGTCGCGCTCGTGGCCGCTTTCGCCGGGCTGATGCGGGCGCTCTCCGGGACGGACCACCCGGCCAGCGATCTCGCCTGGGGCACAGCCCGCGACAACTTCTACGCGGCAGCGCGCGACGGCATCAACGCAGATCTGGTCTGGCTCACCGCAGACGGCGAGCGGACGCGCGACACCTCGGTTTTGTTCGCGGACCTACTCGATACCGCATTCGACGGGCTCTGCCAACACGGGATGTGCGCCGGGCGCGCCCGGACCTGGCTGGACCCGCTGCGGGACCGCGCCGATGGCGGGCAGACGCCTGCGAACTGGAAGCGGGCAGTAGTCGCGTCGAATCTCACAGACAGCAACGCTGTCCGCGAGGCGATCCACGGGATGCAGCGTCGGTACATCGAACAGCAGGCGGAGACGCTGTTTACCGGCCACGCCGTCGACTGGCCCATATGATACGGGCTTGGGGGCCTATCAGGCCTCCGGCGGGTCGGGCACTTCGTCGTGTTCCCCGGCGAGAATCGCCGCACCTTCGGGGGAGAGATCGACGGTGACATCCACCTCAGTTTCCTTGTTAATCTCGTCGATGTTGCCCGAGAGAACCTTCAGAGCGTCCTGTGGGTTGGGGTAGACGAGCATGTAGCCGTTTTCACCCATCGTCACGAGTTGGGTGTCGGAGACGGTGATCTGCTCGTTCTGGATGGTCGCCGCGACCGCGGGGAGGGCCGCCGGGCGCCCGTCATCGTCTTCGTCTTCCCGCACGCGGCGGATATGAACGTCGTCGAGGCCGAGTACGTCCTTGTACTCGCTGATGCGCTCTGCACACGCGACGAGGTCTCTCGTGACAGCAGTCTTGTGTTCGTTTTCGTGTTCGCCCTCGTGACAGTGCTGACAGACCCGGAGTTCGATTCGCATTTGTCCACGGTTGGGGCTGGCAGCGAAAAGGCGTTCCGTTGTCGGGTCGCCTGCCAGACTCCTTTCTCAGAACTGGCGGTCGCCCAATCGCATCTGCGTCCCCGCCTCGAGACCGTCGGTGTGCCGGGCCGCCAGGACGCCCGCCACCGCTGCACAGGCAGGTTCCAGGGGTTCGTGGGTCTCAATGTAGACCGCGAGTGCGAACTCGTCGCGGCCGACGCGGGTCAACTCCAGGGCATCCTGTCGGGAAAGGGTCCCTTCGATCCAGTCCCGGAGGATATCGTGCCCGGTCGGTCCCAGCGGCGAAACTGACTCGCCGAGCAGATGCAAGGTCTTTGCCGCTGTGGTCGGGGCGATACCGGCCGCCCGGCTGGCCGCACCGATGCTCGCACCTGCCGTGTATTGCTCGAGTACGGTCGCTGCCGTCTCGGCCGAACACGGCAGTTCCTCGGTGAATGGGGTCAACCGCTCTGCGAGCGTCGCGTCGGTGTCGTCGACTGTGGCCACCCCGCGTTCTTCCTGACTCGTTGTGACCTCGATCCCCGCTGCAATCTCCGACAGTCCCATTACGCGTGGGTGGTGCGTCCCGGCACATAAATCCACGTGATGGACGATACCGGTTCGTGTTTCGGCGCCGTCCGGGCCGGCGGATAACATACCGGTCACCGGTAGGTAATGTACGCGGTCGCGTGGCCTGTTCCGCCCAATCTACTCGTTTTTAAAAGTGTATGCCGGACGAATCTTGCAGTGATGACGGCAGCAACGACGGCACGGACTTGCCCGGAGTGTGCAGGACGGCTACAGGCCGAGGACTGCGAGACAGTGTGTACCGAGTGTGGTCTCGTCGTCGACGAGCACGCAATCGACCCGGGTCCGGAGTGGCGCTCGTTTACCGACGACGAGACGAACCCCGAGCGAACTGGGGCGCCGCTGACGCGCTCCCGCCACGACAGGGGCCTCTCGACGGAGATCGGTCACTCGAATAGACTCACCGGACGCAAGCGACGGCAGGTCGCACGGTTGCGTCGCCAGCACAAGCGCACCCAGATTCGCAGTAAGGCCGAGCGCAACCGCGTTTACGCGTTCACGGAGATTCAGCGACTCGTGACAGCACTGGATCTACCCGAACATGTCCGCGAACAGTCCTGTGTGCTGTTCGAGTCCGCACAGGATGCGGGACTCCTGCAGGGACGATCGATCGAGGGGTTTGCCGCGGCCGTGGTGTACGCAACCTGCCGGACTGCGGCAGTCTCGCGGACGGTACCCGAGGTGATCACGGAAGCAAAGGCCGAGAAGGCGGAACTCAACGTGGCCTACGACGCGATGAACCGCGAACTCGGGTTGCCTACTGGTCCGGTCGATCCGCGGGAGTATCTCGCCCGTTTTGCGAGTAAACTCGACCTGCCGACGGCGGTCGAACAACGGGCACGGGAGCTGGCGGCCAAGGCCCGCGAGCGAGGGATCGACTCGGGACGCAATCCCAGCGGGGTCGCTGCGGGCTGTCTCTACACCGCGGCCACCCGTGCCGGGCACGATCTGACACAGCAGGAGACCGCTGCTGTGGCCGGCGTGACGCCGGTTACCCTCCGGGCAACCTACCAGCAACTTGCAGACGACGGCAGCGAGTAAGCCCCGTCGCGTTGGTGGCACTGCCCCGACACGAACCGGGACCGAAATACTGCCTGTCCCGCCGTGGATTTATACAATCTCGCTCGCTAGCACCGGTAGTGAGCGACCGCACGTCAGCTCTCGACTCGGTCATCTTCGGTGTCGACATTCAAAGCGGTGATGTCCGGGGTGACACCCCCTCCTACGCACTGGTCGTTTTCGACGATGATCGCATCGAGCGAGACGTTGTCAGCTACCGGAAACTCCGGCGGCGTATCGACAACGAGGAGCCCGCCATCGTCGCCACGGACAACATGTACGAACTGGCCAAAGACAAGGACGAACTGGTCCACCTGCTTGGCTCGCTGCCGGCGGGGACACAACTCGTGCAGGTAACCGGGGCCGAACAGCCCGAGTCCCTCTCCCGTGTCGCCTCGCGCCACGGCGTCCCCTACGGCAAAGATCCGATGCAGGAAGCCGAAGCCGCTGCCCGACTCGCGGCCGCAAACGTCGGCCAGGAGGTAACCGCTTTCACCGACCGCACTGAAATCAAGGTGGCACGCGGTCGATCGACCGGTGGTGGTGGGTGGAGCGAGGATCGCCATACGCGGCGTATCCACGGCTCGGTCAAGCGCCGCGCACGTGAGATAGCGGCCGAACTTGATGACGCAGGGCTGTCTTACGAACGCGACGTGACAAAAAAGTACGGCGGATTCTCGAACGCGGTGTTTACCGTCGAGGGACGGCCACAGGACATCCCCGTCTCCGCCGGTCGGGGTGGTGACGTTCGCGTCGAGATCGAACGCGTCCGGCGGGACGGTATCGACTTTCGGCCGCTGGCAAAGCGCAGAGACCACGTCCTCATCGGGATCGATCCCGGGACGACGACCGCCGTCGCCGTTGTCGGGCTCGAAGGTGAACTGCTCGATGTCCTGAGTACGCGGACGGCCGACACCGCGGCGGTTATCGAGTGGATCGTCGAGCGTGGCCGTCCCATCCTGATCGGGGCGGATGTCACCCCAATGCCCGAGACGGTCGAGAAGATCCGTCGCAGCTTCGACGCCGCCGGCTGGACGCCAGACCGCGACCTCCCGATTGACGTCAAAAAGCACCGAACACGCGACGTGGGCTACGACAACGACCACGAGCGCGACGCCATCGCGGCCGCACTCGGTGCCTACGACGCACACGCAGACCAGTTCGACCGGGTGGCGGCGAAGGTCCCGCCACAGGAGAGCCTCGGGACTGTCCTCTCTCGTGTGATCGCGGACGAGGAATCGGTCGAAACGGTGCTGGCCGATCTCACGGCCGAGGAGGGCGACGACGAGGACGAGCACGAACACGTCGAACGGGAGTTGACCGAAGACGAAAAGCGAATCCGTCGCCTCGAGACGCAGGTCGAGCGTCTCCAGGGACACGTCGAAACGCTCGAGGAGACAGTCGAACAGAAAGACGAGCGGATCGACGCCCTCGAGCAGGAACTCACCGAAGCGCGAAGCGAGCAACGCCGCGAGGCACGCACCCGCCGCGAGGTGACGCGGCTGGAACGGGAAAACGACCGGCTGGAACGCGAACTCGACGTCGAACGGGAGACGGTCACGGAACTGGAGGGGAAACTCGAGCGGCTCAAGGCGCTGTGGAAACTGGACCACTCGAATTTTGCTGATGTCTCGGAGAAGAAGGCGGGACTCGTCCCGGTGAAGGTGATCGAGCAATTCACGAAAGGGGCGATCACGGATGCCGACGAGCGGGTCGGACTGGCCGAGGACGATATCGTCCTGCTCAGGGATGCAAGCGGCGCGGGCCGATCGACCGCACGGCTACTTGCGGAGGTGAACCCACGGCTCGTCCTTCGGAACGGCCGGCTCTCGGATATGGCCGATCGTATCCTCTTCGACCACGACGTGCCCGTCGCGCCGGCCGAACTGGTGACCGTCCAGGAGGTAGACGAACTGGCAGTCGCGCGTGAGGACGAAATTGAGGCTGCGATCACGGACTGGCAGGAGCGAGCTGCCAAGCGCGAACGCCAGCAACACGCCGAGATGGTCGACCGACTCATCAGCGAACACCGTGCGGAACGCCCCACAGAGTGAAACCGATCGTCGGGATTGTCTTCGGCCCTGGACCCGACATATCGATCGAAGGGGCTACAACACCCACTGTCCCGGTCCGGTGGTACCGAGCCCCGAAAACCCCGATAACGTACGGTATCCGAGGCTGGAAACTGGCCCGACACACCGGCGCGTCGGAAATACCGAACAGAACTCCCGCACCGGCCACCCGCCAAGACAAGCGAGTCACCGGACGGTCAGACCAGTCCGCCCACTCCGAACGCGCCGAGCAAGTTTGTCACTATGCCATAGACGGCGAGTCCAAAACCAGCAATCACGAGCGCGATCCCACCCGCGATCATCAGACTCTCAACTGCAACAAGCGCAATCCCCCCCAGTACGAATACGACCCCGAGGATGCCTACGAATCCGAGTCTGCCAAGCATACACCTAACTCCAGGGGCGCAGATAAAAGCGTCCCTATCTCCCCCAGGAACAAAACACACAGCAGAGTCACTATACCCGAGGACCGCGTCTCATGGCCCGGACCGGTGGGTCCGCGCCGTTTGAAAAGGTTAAACTCGTTCCCTGTCGAACAGTCAGATATGAGTGAGGACGAGGGGCGAAAGGACCTCCGGATGCCCGACGACGATGAGGTGTTCGCCGTCGTCACTGAGATGCTCGGTGCCAACCGGGTCAACGTGCGGTGCATGGATGGCGTCGAGCGGACGGCGCGGATCCCCGGCAAGATGCAAAAGCGAATCTGGATCCGGCAAGACGACGTGGTGCTCGTTGAACCCTGGGACTGGCAAGACGAGAAAGCCGATATCACCTGGCGCTACGAGAAACAGGACGCCGATCAACTGCGCGAGGAAGGCCACATTCAGGAGTAGCCACGCCCGGGCTCTCATCCGTAATCCGCTGGGGTGAGAGACACAGGCCGAGCCAATCCGGGACTGATACCGATTTTACGATGATTTCCAGCACCCGCCTGTGCAAGCGGGTAGCCGTGAAGCTCAGAACTCGAGAAGGAGCGACTGGCACAGCGAGTCGACACCCTCCTGACGTCTGAGACGGCGCTGGCGGGACGCACCACTCTCCTCGAGAAACTCGACCAGTGACGGCACGTCGAGTCGGTCCGCCTCCTGTTTTGTCAGGCGGGTCACGGGGACTGTCCCTTCTGCGTCGCGGTCGATCAGTGACGCGTTCTGGCCGTACCTGAGCGCGCGCCACTTGTTCTCGTCGAGCAACTCCCGTCGGTGGGTTTTGCCCGACTCGCCATCCTCGTACCGTTCACAGAGGTCGATGACCAGCGCGTGGATGTACGCTACCAGCGAGAGAACGCGTTCCGAGTGGTGCTGTCCGTCAGGTGTGCGAACCTCGACAGTTCCGAGTTCCGAGTGGGGCCGCACGTCGTACCAGAGTTCACCGCGGTCTCCGATGGCGTCGGTTTCTAACATAACCCGTTCGAACCTATCGAACGCGGCGTAAGACTCGAACGCCGTCGGCATGCCGGTGTTGGGAAGCCCCTCGAAGATCGTCGCCCGTGCTGACTGGAGACCGGTGTCGTACCCACACCAGTACGGTGAGTTCGCCGAGAGGGCCAGGATGAGTGGCAGGTACCATCTAACCTCGTTTGCGACCCAGACAGCCTTGTCAGCGTCGTCGACACCGACGTGGACGTGCAATCCTGCGGTCGTGTTCCGGTGCTGGGGATACTGGATCCGGTCGAGTTGCTCTCTATACCGGGGCTTTTCGGCGTGTTCGAGTTCGCGCCACCGGGCTGTCGGATGCAGCCCTGCCCCCGCGATCTGGTAACCGTGATCGGTGGCGTGTTCGACGAGTGCTTCCCGGACTGCGGTCAGTGTTTGCCAGGCGTCCCCAACATCCTCGATCAGGGGGGTCTGTGTCTCGATGACACACTTGAACAGTTCGTGGTCGAGACGGTCAGTCAGGATGTCCGGCGGGTCGCTCCCGTACACGAGTTCGTCGGTTCCCGACGCTGGGCGAGCATGCTGGTCGACCACATAGAACTCCTCCTCGATCCCGAGTGTGCCCATCCGACTGAAATTCTCCGCACTGCCCCGTTCCATCCCTTCGGCATTCGATTCCGCCGGGCTAAAATATTCCCCTTGGACTGCTAGCGGTCGGATCCGTCGATATCCTTGGATCGCATACCGGTCGAGCATTCGGTCCCGTCACCGGATTTCTCGGCGGAGTCGTCAGTCCCGTCGGCCGGGACCCGCGTGACACCCGGTTGGACGTACGAATCGGACTGACGTTTGCGGTTCCGATCTGCGAGGACTGACCACTCCTCAAGACCCGCAATGATCTCCTCGCCGGAAAATCCGATCACCCCGCCGAGTGCCCGAAGTTCTCGGGGTGCTCGCAACTGCAAGTGACTGGAGGGGTCGCCGCTGACGACGTAGGGTACGTCGTACTCCCGGATAATCTCACCGAGTTTGCGCAGGTCCTGTAACGTCTGGACGCGCTGTCCGCCGGATCGGCCCAAGACCGCAGCGAGCGACAGTTCGATGCGGACGCCCTGCTTTTTTGCCTCCCGGGCGAGCACGTGATTGAAATCCCCGTCCCCGCACAGGGGATGTGCGAGCACGTCCACCGCCGCCTGTTCGACGGCAAACCTGTTCAGTGTAGTATCCCCCCCGTGGACGAGCACGATCGTCTGGTCTTCCCGGTGCGATCCGATAAACCCGCTCGCACGTGCGGGGCTGTCCGCCCGGACTTCGACCCCCGTGACGACGTCGATGTCGTAGGCCTCGGCGATGCGCGTCGGATCGTACGTCGCGGGTGTCCCCCCGTGGTTGCGTACCACGATCCCGTCGTATCCGTACTCGCTTGCGGTCAGCGCCAGGCGTGAGACTGTGCTGTTCCCGTCCGGGTGCGCGTGGACAGCCTCGTAGAGTCCGCTCATGTGATGCGGTCGACGAAGGTCTCGAGGTTCTCGATCGCGCGCTCTTTTTTTGCAGGATACGCCTCAACCTTTCCCTGGACGGTGATGCCATCGCCCAGTCGAATCTCGTCGCGGAAGGCGGCCTGTTTGTCGAGTGTCATAAAAAACGAACAGTTCTGATCGACGCGCTCCTCGAGTTCACCCAGGAAGCGCTCGGCATCGTCTTCGGAAAACCCCTCCAATCGGTCCAGAACCGTCCGCAGGTCGTCCGCGTTTTCGACGCGCGCGGACAGCACGAGGATCCGGTCACCGTAGTGTCCTTCCGAGGCCGTTCGTTGTAGTTCGAACCCCTCGGGAAGCAGTGTTCTCACTGCCTCTTCGACCCGTTTTTCTTCCTCCGTAACATAACAGAACGCGCGGAGGTCGAGGTAGTGAAACGGGACCGAAGACATACCTACCCCTCGACCGGTTCCAGCGAGTCCTCGGGGACACCCTGTTCTTTCCCTTCTTCGAAACTCACGATGTAGGTTGCATCACCGAACATCGTCTCCATTACCTGTGTAACCGTTCCCTCCTCGCCGTCATGTTCGCTGTGCTCGTCGTGCAGGATAACCTGATCGTCCTCTTCGAATCCCATACCGGCTGATATTCTGCCATCAGACAAAAAGGGACTGATTGTGGTCTCCACTGTATCGAACGTCTAATGAACAGATACCTGACCCGGCGACCTGTCCGAAACGGAGACCGCGAAGATGTACAACACAATCGCGACCACGATGATCGAACCCCCGGCGGGGATACTCCAGACGACTGCGACGAACGTCCCGACGAGGACAGCACTCTGTCCGAGCAGCACGGACAGATACAGCGTTTCACGGAAGTTCTGTGCGAGTTGCGAGGCTGCGGCGGCCGGAATCACGAGGAGTCCAGCCACGAGGATGACGCCGAGAATCTGCATCGCGCCGACGACGACGACGGAGGTCATGACGATCAGCAGGGAGTTGTAGAATCGAACGTTCAATCGCGCGACCCGGGCGGCTTGTTCGTCGAACGTTATAAAGAAGAACTGTTTGTAGTTGTAGACCACGAGCGCGACCACGGCGATGGTCAGGATGGCGACCATCCGGGTGCCCTCGACGGTGACGATAGCAATCTCGCCGAACAGGAAGTCCTCGATTTCGATACCGATGGCGATCCGGTCGCGGAACAGAGAGATAAGCAAGGTTCCGACCGCGAAGCTCCCGGTGAGAACGATCGCAATCGGGACGTCACCGTAGGACTCGGTGTATTCTGTCAGCCGTTCCAGCCCGAGCGCTGCGAGGGCACTGACGACGAAGGCGATGAAGATGAGTTGCTCCTGGGTGCCAGCGAGACCGGTGAAACCGGCGATGACGACACCAACTGCCACACCGGCAAACGCGGTGTGAGCGAGCGTCTCGCCGATCAGCGCCATCTGGCGGTGCACGAGGAAAGCACCGACGAGTGGTCCGGCGATTCCGACGAGTACGCCGGTTGCGACTGTCCGGATCGTCCCCGGGAACTCGAATACGCGCGTCCCGAGCAGTGTGTCGAGACCCCCTCCCACCGCGACGTACGCGTCGAAGATTCCGGCTGCGGTCGGACTGAGTGGGAGCGACGAGAGACGCAGCCAGTCGACCAGAATAAACACCAGCATTGCGACAGCCAGCAGCCCCGTGATCGCGAGTCCGACGAGTTCGATCCCTTCCCGACGCCGTGACACGACGCCTCGCACCGCCCCGAGCGCGAACCGAACCG
>JAQCMX010000133.1 GCA_028274885.1 Haloarculaceae archaeon | reverse complement strand
GAGGAGGACACTGATACGGTCGGTTGTAAGTCAGTTCCGGAATTCGCCGGAACGCTCGGCGAACCAACAGTCTGCAGGACACCTTCGAGACAGTGCCCGAAATAACCGCAATGGTGAGAATCAGTCGACGGTCTCGAACCCCCACTCGTCGGCCCGTGTTCGTGCTTCCTCGCGGGCCTGTTCACGGATCGTCTCGATCGTGTTCTCGTCCTCTAAGAAGGATTCGACCGGATTGGTCGTGTCCTGTTCGACTCCGATCCGTGTTTCCGGTGCGACCGTTCGAGTGCGAGCTGCCAACTCGGAGTCGCCAGCAAGCCGTTCGGCGGGGGCAGCCGGTGCAACACGCAGTTCCTCCGCGTCGTGGGCTGGGTCGAGGACGCTGGCCTCGAGCCGATACAGTTCGATCCGGAACGGGCCCGCAACGGCGATGTCGGGAAGCGCCTCCGCCCCACCGGTGTCGGTTCCGGTGTGGTATGCGACGACAGGAACCCCGTCCTCGAAGGTGATCACACCGGCGCCGTCGGCGTCGAGAAGCAGCGACTCCTGGGACTCTAGCCGGAGGTAGCCAGTCACGCGGTCGTTGAGTGCGGTCGATAGCGGCGTTCCGAGGTCGGTGACGACGCGCTTTCGGAGTAGTTCGCCACGTGGGAGTTTCATATTTCGTCTGGAACGACAGCACTCCGGAATCGATCCGCAACTGCGTCCGAGTGGCCAGTGCCGACTGAAAGAGCCAGTGCGGCCTCGCGGTAAGCGTCCCCGGCCTCCGAGGTCGGTGCATGAGCGAGGAGCGGTTCGTTGTTACGTCGTGCCTCGCGGACCTGCTCGCTTTCAGGCACAGTTGCCAGCATCTTCCCATCGAAGTACTGTTTTGCTTTCTCTGCGACGGCGTCGATTGCTGCGTTTTCTGTGACGCGATTGAAGAGGATTCCGGCGACGTCGGTTCCATATGTGGTCGCATACTCCTGGACTTTCAGCCCGTCTGAAAGTGACGGGACCGTCGGTTGCAAAACGACAACGAGTTGATCGGCAAGAACAATCGGCAACACGGCGCTCCTGCTTCCCAGTGCCGCCGGCGAGTCCAGAAGGATGATGTCTGTGTTCTCTGCCAGGGTTGCGACCGCCTCCCGCAACCGGGTCGGGTCCGCTTCCCGGAACCCTGCAAGCGAGGTGCCACAGGGGACCACGTCCATCCCGAATCGATCGTAAACTGCCGTTTCCACCGGCGCCTCTCCCGCAAGCACGTCGTGGAGTGTCGTCTCTGCCCCCGTGAGTCCTGCGTGGAACAGGACGTTTGCCATTCCGGTATCCGCATCGACGACCGTGACGTCGTACTCCTCAATCAGTGCCATCCCCAGCGCCAGTGTCGTCGTGGTTTTGCCCGTCCCCCCCTTGCCGCTGGCGACCGCGAAAACCTCGACCATAGCGGTGGTGGCGCGGTCTGGAATATAAACGCTCGTATTTTCCCTCAACCGCCCTCGTCAGTGAACCGCCACGCCGACAACGGTGCGTACCCGCGGGATAGGGGATCAGACGTCGAGTGCGTCCAGTAACCGATCGTTCTCCTCTGGCATACGCACCGCAACGCGGACGTGGTTGTCCAGTCCTCGGAAGGTACGCGCATCCCGGACAGCGATGTCCGAGGCTCGGACCGCAGAGTTTACCGCCTCGACACTGTCCCCCTCCTGAAGTTCAAGAAGAAGAAAGGGGGCATCGGAGGGATACACGTCAAAGCGGTCCTCAAGACGCTCTCGAAGCCGTTTACGTTCCGTGTGCACCCGATCTCTGGTCTCCTCGATGAACGCTTCCTGTTCCAGACAGTAGCTACCAACAGCAACTGTGGGTCCACCAACACCCCAGGTCAGTCTCGCGGTATCGAGACGCTCACGTTGACGACCCGTCGCGACGGCAAAGCCGAGTCGCAACCCTGGGAACCCGAAAAGCTTGGTAAGGGACCTGACGACGATCACACCCGGCTCTCCCGCCAGTGACTCCAGTTCGGCAAACCCCAGGAACGCCTCGTCAACGAGAAAGACGGTGTCGCTCTCGCGACAGCGTTCGGCGTAGGCCCGCAACCTGGCAGGCTCGTACCCCTCCCCGGTCGGGTTGTTCGGTGTGCAAACCATGGCCAGAGCGAACGTCTCGGGCTCGGTATCGAGAAGCACATCGTGAGAAACGAACGTTGGCTCGCCACCCTGCAGACGAACCTCGCGTGCGTACTCGCCAAACGATGGATACGGGAGAAGTACCTCGTCGCCGGATCTGACCGTCGTCGCGATCGCCAGCCTGATAGCTGCGAGCCCTCCTGGGGTCGGAACAATCTCCGTTGCTTCACACCCAACGTGTCCGGCCGCGCTTGCGCGGAAAGAACAATAGTCGTTCGGTGGATACGACCGGGCGGCCGCGAGTGAGGACTCGTACACCTGTGCGACGCCGTCGGGCATCTGTGGGTTGGTGTTTGCGCTGAAATCTAGCACCCGCGGATCGTTCGCTCCCCCGTGATGAACCCGGTTCAGACCGGTCGCTGAATCCGGGTTCGCATCCCCTCCGCGTGCACCCTCAACAGCCCCAGCACGGAGTTGGTCGACGGTATCCGGATCCATGTAATCTGTACTATACTCTCCCGGCCGCATTAATGGTTTTATTATTTTGTTGTCACTTACGTCGGTGTGAGGGTCTAATCCGACCGATCTCACCGATTGTTTGGCCCTTGACCCAGGACCGCTGCCTTTCGGGCCCGCAGCACAGAGCACCCGGACATGTCATGCCATAGATATGTTATCGGGGAAATTAAACTGAACCGTTGCCTGATACTAATTACTGCGGTTATTTTGGTGGCCATGCCGCAGATTTCGATGCGTCAAGGCGTGTAACACCTATTGTTGCTTTCGACGGCGGGAAAGACTCGCAGTAATCAGTATGAGTGCCGCTCCAGTCGTTCCGGGAACGCTGTGAGCGGTACGTTCTCGGTCAGAACAACCGACACACCACAGCTCCGGCCGCCGCCGTCGGCGCGTTGGTCGTCACCAACATGGAGGAGTTCGGCCGGTTCAACGCTGAGCGCGTCAGCGACGGCCCGGAACGCATTGTCGTGTGGCTTGCGCCAGCCACAGGCGACGCTGGTCACGACGGCGTCGAAGGATACGTCGAATGCCGCCCGTTCCAGGGTCCGCTCTACCAGCCCAGGCAGACTACAATTTGAGAGGAGTCCTACGGGCCCAACGTCTGTTGCAGCTGCGAGTGCCTCCGGTGCTCCTGTCTGTTGCTCAACAGGGCAGTCAAAGGCCGCGAGTAACGCCTCGTGGACGGTGTCCTGGGGCGCTTGGATACCGCAGCTCCGGAGTGTATCGATGGTGTGTACGACGAGTGAGATTTCCCTTCCGGGCTGGCAGGAACGGTGACTCTCCCGGTAGGCGGTTTCTCCATCGGCTGGAACAGTGATGTCCCGCGCCGCCAATTCCTCGGCAACGGCCGCCCACGGCGCGTCAGGTCGATCGGCGCTGACAAGTGTGTCGAACAAATCGAACGAGGTCGCCATCGGTGATAGATAAGAGCGATTACACTTAAGTTATGTGAAATGAGGCGTTTCTGGGGAGAACGCACCCGCAACCGTAGCCGACCCGTGCAGGTACGGTGGTGCTTGTGGGTGTGGCGGTCACTTCTGAACCCACTTTGTGCGACGAACATCGAAGCTTCCACACACTGGGCATCGGTGATGCTGGACATCGAACCCTGCCTCACAGGCGAGACACACGTAGGGAAATGACTCGTCTTCCGACCTTGAGATACCCGACACCTCTTTAGCTCTATCAAACACACCCATTGCGACCACAGTCTCACACATGAGTCACGCCAATAAAAATGGTCAAGATTGTTTACGACATTTTTTCCCGGTTCCGTCCTGCGTTTTACGAGATTTCATCTCTCGCCGGCTGCGAGTGATCCGGAACCGGCACTGATAGTTGTGGCTGGATATAACATTGCTTCGGCCAAACCCTGGTCGACACTGATACTGTTGGCTGTAACTGATCTACGATATTCGCCACCACATGGCGAAATTCTTGAAAGACGTACAGCCAACAGTATGAGACAGGCTGTCTGTGACAACCTTGCCAGACGGACTCACACCAACCAGGATAAATATACTTCTCGGTTGACCTTCGCCCGAGTACATAAAAAAATGATATTATCCCAGTCCGGGTGAGAACCACAGTTCGAAGCCGTGCGAACAATTGTAGTTTATATTATACTCGCCGCAGAGTTTATATCGGACCAACATGTACGACAGATGGTATTTTTTGCGGAAAGGGTGGTAACTCGGGCTGATACCGACTCCAGGCTTTTTATACTCAGCTCCCGGCCAGTGTCGCCTCGGCAAAGCCGGATCCCATGTTTGTCACAGCACCCGTCTCTAAGACATCCAGCAGCTTCTAGTCTGCCTGTTCGCAACGCTCGCTAAACAACTGTGTTGGCAGGCTGTTGTGGATCCACAGAGAACTGATACTGATTACTGCGGTTATTTTGGTGCCAATGCCGCAGATTTCGATGCGTCAAGGCGTGTAACACCTATTGTTGCTTTCGATGGCGGGAAAGACTCGCAGCAATCAGTATGAGATGTTTCCCGGATGTGAGCGGGTTGAGACGGCCCTGATCAGTTCACCCGTTGGAACAACCGGGCACTGACCCTCGGTCCGGTCGGTACGGAAAGTCCGCCCTCCCCGATTTGAACGGGGGACAAGTCGATCTACAGTCGACTGCTCTACCAGTCTGAGCTAAGGGCGGGTATATCAATTCTGGTGGGTTCTCGGACTTAACGATTGTGCATTCTCATGCGTCAGTCGACTGACTGACG
>JAQCMX010000103.1 GCA_028274885.1 Haloarculaceae archaeon | reverse complement strand
CCGTCCAGTTCGATAACCGAGGCAGACATCTCCGCGGGAATGATGTCCCCGCTCTTGCAGTAGCAGGTGATATCGTCGGTCCACCCGTGGCCCTGGTCGAACACCGTCTCCGCGAAGCTCATAAACTGCGGGAGATTGTGCGGATGCAGATCAGAGGCCGGCATCGACATGAGTTCCTCGCTGGAGTATTCGACGAGTTCCTCTGCTGCGGGGTTACAATCGACGATATCGTCGTTTTCGATGTCGACGATAAAGATGGCGTCGTTGGCGTGCTCGAAGATCGTCTCGAACTTTTTTTCTAACGCGTCCGACGTCTGTGTCGTGTCCGACTGTGGATCGCTGGTCATTGGTAGATCATCGGAATGTAGCGGATCGGGTCACGCTGACCCCGCCCACTCTATGGCATCGGGACGGTTCTCGGTTGTCAACGTCTCTATTGCTCCCGTGTCGACTTTCCCACGGAGCGAAATCGCCTTGATCCCCTCTGCGACGACCGCCCAGCGGTCCACCCCGGCCTCGCTTGCACGCTTTGCAGACTGTTCCCAGACGGAAAATACCTCCTCGGTGAACGGCTCGTCAAGTTTGACTACCGTAACCATCGCGTTGACGTCGTGCGAGGCGAGCAGATCCTCGAAAACCGGATACGCCTCCTGTTTGAATGCAGCAATTTCCATGCCCGGCAGAAACTCCCAAATCATCACGCTGTTGTCTACCTCCACCGTCCAGCGATCCCCTGATTCCGAGACTGACATATCGATAGGAGGTCTGTCCGCGGATATAAATATCCGGTAACAAGCAGGTAACGTCGTCCGGACGCAGACCGCGTCAGGAGGTGACGATCAGCCAGTAGCGAAACCCAAGATAGACGATCACGAACCCGAAGGTCAGAGTGATAATCGGTTGCCCCGTCGTCGCTGCGGCGGTCAGGGCAATGGCGTTGAGTGCAATCCCGGCGATGTAGACCAGCCGTAACCGACCGTCCGTGAGCGGTGACGATTCCGTGGACATCTGTCTCTACCTGTCCGTTCTCGGGCCCCAGGACACAAACCGTCTCTCATTGTAGCTCTCTCGGGCCCGCATAGAAGGACGTTTGAATCTGGCCACACACGGCATTGGCACAGACGTGTTCCGTTCCCGACTCGCGGGTCGTCCAGTAATCGCCCGGCGCTACCTTGGCGCGTGGCTGGTGTTGCTTGCGACCCTTCCGCTCGGTCTGGGCGCATACTGGGTCAATCCCCGTATCGGGCTGGCGACCTGGAAGCCGGGTTCACAGATGGGTATAAATGCCCGGTCCTACCACCACGCTGCTGAACTGGCCCGTGCTGGAAAGCCCTTTTACGAAGCCGCGCCGCCCGGGACCTTCGACTGGGCGGTGTATCTCTATCCGCCGGGCACTGTTCTCGGGTACTATCCGTTCTCCCTCGTGGGGTGGACAACGGCGTACGCGGCGGTCACAGTGCTGTCGGTCGTCGCGAGCATCGCTGCGACGGCACTGATTGTCGATTACGTCGAGGGCGCTGGGGTCCGACTTGGCTGGGTGGATGTCGTGTTGATCTTCGCGGCGTTTGTCCTGTCGACACACGCCTTCGGGACAATCTATTACGGGAATATCAACCTGTTTTTGGCCCTGTCGCTCACGGTTGGCCTGTGGGCACTGGACCGGGACCGTGACTCTCTGGCGGGCGTTGCATTCGGGCTTCCAGCCCTCTACAAGGTCTTTCCCGCACTGATTGGAGTGTGGTTGCTCCGAACCCGCCGGTGGCGGACGGTTGCCGTGGCGACCGTGACCGGTAGCGCGGGACTGCTCGTGGGGGCCCTCCTGTTCGGTGTCGAGACATCCGTTCACTACTTTACCCATGTCCTCCCAAACCGGTCGGAGTCACACCTGTTCGTCGGTGGCTACCCCGTCGACGGGACGTACTATCTCACCGTCCAGCAGCCACTGTCACACTGGCTGTACGGTGTCTGGCCAAACGCGCCGTATCCGGTGTTGGTTGCCATGGCTGTGGTGGTGGCGACGGTGACGCTCGCGTTCTTTTACCGTTCGATCGAGACCACACTCGACCGGTTGATGGCACTGCTGGTCACAGTCGTCGTCATGATCGTCCTCTTTCCGGCGCTGCGCTGGTATCTCGTCTTGCTCTACTGTCCGTTGATCGCGGTGCTGTACGTCTGGGACAGTGGACCGGGTCGGCGGCTGTTTATCCTGGGCGGGATTCTCATGTCGTTTACCCGCACGACGGGGGAAGTCGTCGAGGCGCTCGGGGTGCTCCCCGGACCGCTCGACACCGTGGGATCTGCCGTCGGAGGAATCGCAATGCCGCCGCTTTACGGACTGGCATTGATGATTGCGGCATGTGCCTGGTATCAACACCGACAACGGGTCGACCGCTGCCGGTCCCGATCACACGGCAAAACCCCGTAACGGCGGATGGGTTTGCCTCCCGGGGAAGGGGGTTACGAGGGACTGTCTCACGGGGGTTCAATCTCGCGCCCGTCGTACGCGAACTGTATGCCGTCGTACTCGGGTCGGGACTCGAGACGCCGGAAATCGTCGTGGCTGCGCGCTGTGAGGTGTTCGATTTCGGTAAGCAGCGTGCGTTCTGGCCCGACGCGGTCGATGCGATCGAGCACTTCCTCGTGGCGGAGTTCACCCTCGAGCAGCGACCAGTCCGCATCCGAGAGTATCTGCTCTCCGGTCGGGCTCTCGTCGAACAACCCACACTCGAAGACGGCCAGATCGATGTCTGCCGGG
>JAQCMX010000091.1 GCA_028274885.1 Haloarculaceae archaeon | reverse complement strand
GAACTACTAGAGCGTGCAAAGGAGGTAACACCCGGGGGGATCAACTCGAGCGGGCGGATGCAGTTGATGGAAAACAGAGACGGGGAGCCGGTCTGTTTCGAGAAGGCAAGCGGTGCAGAGCTCGTCGACATGGAGGGCAACGAGTACATCGATTATATAAACGCCTGGGGGCCGATTATCCTGGGACACTGTCACGAGGAGGTCGACCGGGCGGTCGCAGAGGCCAGTAAAAAACGCGACATTATCGGCGGGAGTACGAGTGAACTCGAGGTGAAAGCCGCCGAACTCGTCGTCGAACACGTCCCGTCCGCGGAGATGGTCCAGTTCGGGACTACCGGTTCGGAGGTGGTTGCACACGCAGTCCGGACCGCTCGCGGGCGGACGAGGCGGCGGAAAATAATCAAATTCGAGGGGAACTACCACGGCTGGTACGACCCGATTGCGACCAACTATATGACCACGGAAAAGTACCTGGGCAAAAAGTTCCCCATGACGACGGGCCTGCTTTCAGAGGCAACCGAAGAGACAATTATCCTTCCGTACAACGATATCGACGCGGTCAGACAGACCTTCGAGGACCACCCCGACGAGATAGCGGGCGTGATCGTTGAACCGGTGGCCCACAACATCGGCTGTGTCCCGCCTGTCGACGGGTTCCTCGAAGGGCTGAGAGAGGTGACCGAGGAGTACGGGGCCATGCTCATTTTCGACGAGGTGATCACGGGGTTCCGTCACGGGATGGGTGGTGTTCAGGGACGGGAAGGTGTCACACCTGACCTGACGACGATGGCCAAGGCGGTCGGCAACGGGTACCCGGTGTCTCTGCTGTGTGGCCCCGAGGAGTACATGCAGGAGTACAATCAGTTCCGGGACAAACCGAGCGTCTACTTCGCGGGGACGTACAACGCCCATACGGCACCGATGGCCGCAGTCGTCGAAACGCTTCGGCAACTCGACGAGCAGGACGTGCACACGCGGCTGGAAAACATCCGCATTGAGATGGCCAACGGGATCCGGGACCACCTCGAGGACGCAGACGTCGACGGGTTTATCAAGGAGTACGGGACCGTCTTCGGGACATACTTCGGCGACGGACCGGTCAACCGGTACGAGGACCTGCTCGAACTCGACAAGGAACGGTTCCTGGAATACAACTGGGAGATGTTCGACCGAGGGATACTGATGCCACCGAAGTTCCCCCGTGCCAACCTGCTGAATGCGAGTCTGACTGAGCAACACGTCGAGAAGACGATCGAGGCAGCCGGCGAAGCTATCGACGCGGTCGCCGCCGACGATTGATGATTCGGGGACAGTCCGGAGGGTAAACTATTCAATGCCAGGAACCGTCGCCCCGATATGGCGACGGAATACGAGGATATCCGGTACGAGACGGGCGAAGGGGTTGCGACGATAACGATCGACCGTCCGGAGGTCAAGAACGCATTTACCGAACGGACGATCACGGAACTGAACAGCGCTATCGATCGGTTTCGCGAGGACGACGGTGTGTACGTCGGCATCCTCACCGGGGCAGAAGATGGCTTTTGTGCGGGCGCGGACGTGTCCACGATGCCTGACTGGGTGGAAAGTGGGAGGGAGGCGTACGGTGAGTTCCTGTCGGAGGTCCAAGACGTCGTCACGGGGCTGCGCAACTCCCCGAAACCGACCATCGCCGCGGTGAGCGGCCCGGCGATCGGAGCCGGCTGTGACTTCGCGCTGGCATGTGATCTTCGCGTCGTCGGTACCGACGCGGTGCTCCGTGAGGGGTTTGTCAGGATCGGTCTCGTGCCAGCAGACGGCGGAGGGTGGCTGCTCCCGCGACTCATCGGGGAAGCCAAGGCTCGCGAATATCTCCTCACTGGTCGTGATATCACCCCGGAGGACGCCGTCGAACTCGGGCTCGCAATGGAAACGGCAGAGGACGATCTCGCCGCCGCCCGTGACGTTGCAGCGGAACTGCTCGAACTGCCGGCCCGGGCGGTACAGCGCACCAACCAGTTGATCGATCCCGAACAGTCGTTCGAAACGTACGGCGAGAAGGCAATCGAATACCAGTGGGAGTGCGTGAACGATCCAGAACACGAGGAAGCCGTGGCGGCGTTTCGCGACCGCCGGTCGCCGTCCTACGACCGCGATTACAGTTGACATTGCCCGGTGAGACGGGAGTCGTCCCGGCGGCTATTCGCCCCGTGATGTCACGTCGCGAGAGAAGCCGGGCATCCCAGTTCAAAGGCGGTACCGACATACCGACGAGAGACACACACCCGTGGGATTTGACGAGTACGGGATTGGGGAGGCCAGACGGAGTTTTGGTGTGACAGAAGGTCACCCGGCGACCCTACGAGGAGTCTGTGGTATCAGAGGAACCGAAAACCCGCCAGACGCCCTGTCCAGTGGCAACGAGTTTGTCGGTGTCGGCGCCCTCGACGCGTCCTTCTGCGAGGGCGTTATGCTTGCCCAGCCTGAGGATCTCACCCCGGGCGACGAGCGGTTCGTCGGCAGTCGAGACGTAATTGATGTTGAGATTGATCGTCGGGCCACACTCCCGGTCAGGGTCGTCGTACAGAGCACTCATGATCGCGTGTCCGGCCACCACGTCGATAACAGTCGCGGTAATACCGCCGTGCATGGCAGCGTCTGTCGGCGGATTCACGAATTCCGGCGAATGAGGGACACCGGCGCGTGCCCAGTCGTCACCGACAGCCTCGAGACTGTATCCGATCGACTCGTGGAGACCGTGTGCGTTTGCCCTCGTCTGCAGATCCGCAAGCCGTTTATTAGTATCGGTTGCCGTCATTGGGCCATATCTACCCGGGAGCAATATAACTGATGTGGTGCGCTCTGTGGCGAGGTGGTACGGCCGCGTGGCTTCCGTCTTGTACCGATCATGACGGTAATTTTCGACCCCGATTGTGTATCCCGACCGTTTCACAACCCGAGACAGGGGATGAGTAACAGGACAGCGGCACAGGCTCGCAATAGTTAGTATTAGGCGAGATCCGGCAGCCCGCTTTCTTTGAGAGCAGCGGCGATCTGGTTTTTCTGGATCTCATCGGTCCCTGCGGCGAGACGGCGACCGCGCGTGAGCCGGTAGAGATACTCCAGGGGGTGCCCTTGCTGATAGCCGTTGGCGCCGTGGATCTGGAGGGCTTCGCTCACGATCTGTTCTGCGCGTTCGGTCGAGTACAGTTTTGCCATGGAGGTTTCAAGCCGGTCCGGGATCCGACCGTGTTCGTGGGCGTTGAGTGCGGCGCGGTAGGTGAGAAGGCGGGCACCCTCGAGTTGCGTGACCATGTCCGCCAGCTTCCACTCGATCCCCTGGAAATCCCCGATCGGCTGACCGAACTGTTCGCGCTGCTGTGCGTAGTCCAGGGCCTTTTCGAGGCCGTTGCGAGCCCAGGAGTTTGCGAGCGTTGCACAGCCCAACCGCTCCCAGTTCAGCGCCTTTAGTTGGTCGACGAACGCATCCTGGCCGCGGGTGAGAACGTTTTCCTCCGGGATTTCGACGTCTTCGAAACGGATCTGACTCTGTGTCCCGTCGTGCATGTTCTTGTAATGTTCCTGCACTTCGACGCCGGGCCAGTCGAACTCGATTATCACAGAGCCCAGCCCCTCGGGGAATTTGACCCAGAGGACTGCCGCATCGGCGTGGGGGACATTGCTGACCCAGATCTTTTCGCCGTTTAAAACCAGATCATTGCTGACGGTGGTCTGCATGGATCCCACGTCAGATCCGGACTCGGGTTCGGAGATTCCGATTGCGACGAAATCCTCCCCATTGATGACAGGTGGGAGGTAGCGATCCTTCGCGACCTCGGTCCCGAACATCTCGATGGCCCGCGGGGCAACCATCTGCTGGTTGTAGATGAACTCGGCAGTGTCGGGGCAGACCGATCCGATCGCCTCGATGCTCAGCATCGCTTCGAATTCGGTCATCCCACCGCCACCGTAGGACTCGTCGAAATTGATCCCCAAAAACCCCTGCTTGGCCAGCAGTTCGATGTTCTCCCAGGGCGGTTCTCCCTGCCATTTGAAAGCTCTCTCGGCAAACTCCTCGCGCGCAATCTCCTCGAGCGCAGACAGGACCATATCCTGTTCGTCCGTCAGTTCGATCATTCGTATATTTATCTGAGGAGACTTACTACTAAAACCTGTCGAGAAGCAGGTATAGCCCGCACAGGACGGTGAATGATTCTTGTGTCTTGCTAACATGAGCTGGCGTTCACTCGTGGGGTTACAACCAGCGGACGCGGAATCGGACAGTCGCGAATCCGACTACTCGTGGCGGGAGGTGCGTGGGATCCGGGGGATCCCCTCTGCGACCACGGTCGTACCCTGCATGAAGCTTGCAGCGGGGCTCGCAAGGAACTGTGTGACCGTCGCGATCTCGTCGGGAAGCCCGATCTCGCGGTTGACTGAGGATCGATCGATGTCCTCTGCACCGATCCCCTCCTGACTTTGCAGCCCCTGGGTGGCGATGAGACCGGGCATGATCCCGTTGATCCTGATATCGTATTCGGCCCACTCGTAGGCAAGTGTTCGCGTTAGATTGTTCATCCCGGATTTTGCTGCCGCGTAATGGATCATCTCGGGAGCCCCGTCCCTGGCTGCGACACTCGAAATATTGATAATCGTCCCACCGTCGTTCGAGCGCATCTGTTCGCCCACCAACTGCGTGCAGTTGTAGGTCCCGTTGAGGTTGATATCGACAATCGTCTCCCAGCCGTTCTGACTGATATCTTCGAACGGCGCCACGAAACTCGCCCCTGCGTTGTTGATCCAGATGTCGATGGGGCCGAGAACCTCGGACGTCTCCTCGATGAGCGACTCGATGGCTTCCCAGTCACGAATATCGCACGCGATTGGAAGCGCCCGCCCTTCGCTGTCGCCTCCGTTGATCGCATCAGCGACCGGTTCGACGTTGTCGAGTTCCCGGGATGTGACGACCACGTCGACACCCTGCTGTGCGAAACGTTCGACGATCGCCTGTCCGATTCCCGATGAGGAGCCAGTCACCACCGCCGTCGATCCGTCGATGTCGAATGCATCTGCTTGCATTGTCTGTCTTTTTTTTTGTCCTAACACGCTTGTAAATCTAGCTGATACTACCCGAGCTGTGCCGGAGACTGTGTTTCGGTATATCCGAACGTATATCCGGGGCTCTCATGGTGATCATTGCGAGTCTGTACCGCTTTCGCGGATCAAAACGGCTGTTTCACGCCATGACACAGCACTATCTGTGACGCGGCCACGAAAACTACCGTACTAGTCACTATCAGGGGCGAACCGCGGCAAAGGAAGGAATTTGTGCAGTATTTGTGGACAAAGAGGGGGGACAACACGTGCAATCCAGGAAGAAACAGCGTATTCACACCTGAACTCGGTTCCCGGACGGAAGTCGTCCGGCTATACCGAAACACGCATATCAGATATACACTGCCACGTAACGCGCTCCATTCGACATCCTTACACGCATACGTCTGTAATTTCTTACACTTAATACAGACGATCCTGTAACTGAGAGACCGGGTCAAGATGACAGCCGTCTCCACTGAACAAGGGGTGTACACAAAACGGGTAGACGATCAGCTACGCGGCCCGCGTGCGGACGGTGACGATGGCCAGGCCACAAGACGCCTTCCGCGCCGCTTCGGGACGGCGACGTGTTCCGGTGTCCGTGCGGTCACGAAGCCCACGCCGACTTGTGCGCGTCTCGCACGTTCCTCGAGCGACAGGCTGGCAAAGAAGTCGGGTCGATGGCTCGGCCCGTGCGTCTCAAGTGGGACGACCACAACTGGTCGGAGCTACCACACTCTCCCGAGAGGGCAAGTCCCAACGAGAAGCGCACAAACCGGAGTACCGGCGACAGGAAACTTGCCTCCGTGGGTGCGGAATAGCCAACATCCCCACCGGAGGAATCCCACGGCTTGCCGTGGGAGGAAGTCAACGATCTCCTGCGGTTTGAGTTCCTTCTCGTATTAACAGAACACTTTGGAATCACGGATCATCCGGTCATAGCGGAAAATTAACAACCTCTCACCCACAGCATAGTGTATGAGCGAAAGGGTGCCTGTCAAAACCGCAACAACGGTACTCGAGGTGGTCGATGCGCTGATCGAGCTGGACGAGACACAGCTCTCGGAACTTTCAGAACATCTGGAGATGCCACAGAGTACAGTCCACGACCATCTGCAGAGTCTCGAGGCGACCGGATTGGTGGTACAGGACGGTGACACGTACCGAGCCAGCTTACGATTTCTCGACATCGGCGAGCAGGTCCGCCGACAACGAGAAATCTACAAAGCGGGACACGAGCAGGCAAAACAGTTGGCCAGAGAAACTGGGGAGCACGCGGGGCTTGTCATCGAAGAGGACGGGCTTGGGGTGTTGTTATACGTCGCACGGGGCGAAAACGCGGTCAATCTCAATGCGTGGGGGGGGCGCCACTACGAACTCCCGACGAACGCACCGGGGAAGACGATTCTTGCTCACATGCCGGAGGACCGAATGGAACGGATAATCGGCCAGCACGGGCTGCCAGCACACACGCGTGAGACGATTACAGATCGGGCGACACTCGAAGCGGAGCTGGCTGACATCCGTGATCGCGGGTATGCGACAGCAACCGGTGAACTGATCGAAGGTGTTCGTACCGTCGCAGCCCCGGTCAGTAGCCGGGGAAAGGTTAGAGGGGCGATCGCGGTCGGGGGTCCGCGCAAGCGCATGCGCGGGAAGCGGTTCGAGGAGGAACTGCCGAACATGCTCCTCCAGGCATCGAATGTCGTCGAACTCAACCTCTCGTACGGATAGAGGCCCCGGATCAAAAACGTGTGGCCGATGGCACAACGACCGGGTCATTTATTGACCCTCCCTGAAACGTAGCACATGCAGATGTACTCCAAAATTAACCTGGAAGAAGTAAACGAGAGTACCCGTACAGACGAGGAACCAGCGGTGAAGATGATCGGATACGATCTCAAGACCGGCGGGGAACCGCGTCCAAACGAACTGCGATGTAACTACTTTTATTACGACGAAGGGGACACGGTCCGCCGTCACTACCAGGAAGAGCAGGAGGAACTGTTCTACGTCGTGGAGGGACGCGCGCGGATGGAGGTTGGTGACGAGGAGTTCGAAATCGAAACAGACGATTTTGTCATCGTCGATTCCGGCCCCTGGCGACAGATTCACGCACTCGAGGACACGGAAATCTTCGCCGTCGGTGCTCCGAACATCCGCGACGACGCCGTATTCGAGGCAGACCTGAAAGAATAGCCCGGCGGGCCAACCGTCACCGGAACGCAACCGGGGGTCGGTCAGTGTCCCGTGGTCACCGCAAGATCATGGGTTGTTCTCGATCGGTCGGACCTTGATCCCGTAGCGCGTGACACCCTCCTGGGTGTAGATCCGACGGATCGTCGCCTCGACCGGATCGCCGACGGTCAGATCGTCGTTGTCGGTTCCAACGACCAGGACAGGCGCACTCGCTGAATCCCCTGCTGGGCCCTCGAAGGCAACGATGCCCGTGGTGTACGAGCCGCCGTATTTGGCCTGCATCTCCGCGAATTCTGGCGGAGCACCGCCCTGTGAGATTACCGACAGTGCCTCGACGACACCCTCGAAGGGGAGTTCGACCCGATCGTACTCGACGAGTGACCGGCAGGACGAACAGGCACCGGTCGGGGGGAAATTAAGCGCCGCACACTCCGAACAGTGCCCGGCCTGTAACCGATACCGCTGGGTCATCGACCGTTCCCAGGTTGGCACGCTGACGTACCCACCGCCGCCCTCCGGTGCGCCCGAGGTCACGTCACCGCGGCGGCGGATGTATTCAGCAAAGGAAAGGTACTGTTCGCCCGCGATTGCCAGCGACGAGGGGGGCTGCTCGCTCTCGGAACGTTCGAGGTGTGCGAGCGTCGCTGTCGCCCCGCTCCCGTATCCGGCCGCCAGAAGCGTCTCCAGCCCATCGTCGATCGCCGTTGCAAGCGCCAGGGGAACAGATGCAGCACCAGCGTCCCCGATTTCGTCGGCGATCGTCGCTGCACCGATGGCCGTGCGTTCGACGCCGAGTGGGCCCGCCGCCCGGTAGGGCTGGGCACCGTCCGATGCCTGGACCGCCGCCCCTTCCACGCGCCCGGGATCGTACTCGAGACGCTCTGCCGCCTTCGAGAGGAGTTCCGCATACGATGTGCGCTCGTAGGGGGTAACGTCGAGACTATCGAGAGTCTCCGAACCCGTCTCACGAAACCGCGTCCCCGGGTATGGCGACGAACTCTCCGCGATGTCGGTGACAGATAGAGCCCCAGCAGGGTCGAGGACATACGCCGCAGCGCCGGCACCCGCAGCGTGTTCGAGGGCTGTCTCGGGTTCGCCGCGTGGACAGTCACTCGCGATCACCAGGGTCCGCCCGTCGGAACGGATCCCGTGGGCGAAAGCCTGCATCCCGGCAGCAGTGCTTGCGGTGACGGTCATCCGGGTTGCCTCGTCCGGAACGGCAAGCATCGTTCCGAGGTGGCTGGTGAGATCCTCCTCGGCCACGGGTGGTGTGGTAGACGCAAAGAGGAGTTCGTCGATGGTCTCCCCGTCGACGCCGCCCGCATCGAGGGCCCGCTTGGCGGCCTCGTAGCCCATCGTCACAGCGTCCTCGTCGGCGTCCGGCACCGCCTTCTCCGAGACCCCGCGTGCTTTGAACTGTCCCCAGCCGTCGGCGAGTTCCTCCGAGGTGATACGCAAAGCAGGGACGTAGCCGCCGACCGCAGCGATACCGCTTGGATACTCTGTCATCGTCCCACCTCCGCCCGCTCGAAGATGTGTACTGTCACCGCGCCCCCGCTCCCGCCAACGTTGTGGGCGAGCCCGCGCTGTGGATCCGGCACCTGCCGGTCGCCGGCCTGGTGGGTGAGCTGTTTGAACACCTCGACTGCCTGGCTGGCTCCGGTCGCGCCGATGGGATGGCCCTTTGATTTGAGCCCGCCGGAGGTGTTGACCGGCAGGCGGCCGTCGAGTGCTGTCTCACCGCTCTCGGCGAGCGTCCCTCCCTCGCCACGGTCACAGAAGCCGAGATCCTCGTAGGCCATGATCTCGGCGATCGAAAAGCAGTCGTGGACCTCCGCGAAGTCGATGTCCGCCGGACCGACACCCGCCATCTCGTAGGCGCGGTCGGCAGCCGTACTCGCGGCCGGCAGGTTCGTGTACGAGTCACGCTGGAACAGCCCGACGCCGTCCGAGGCGGCACCGGCACCTGTGATCCTGATCGGATCGTCTGTATACTCCGCGGCGACATCTTCGCTTGCAATCAACGAGACGGCAGCACCGTCGGTGGTCGGACAGCAGTGATACAGCGTCAGTGGGTGTGCAACGACCTGTGCGTTCTCGGCATCGTCGAGTGAACACTCGAACCCGAGCTGTGCGTGGGGGTTCATCGCGCCGTGTTTGTGGCTCTTGACCGCAACGTGGGAGAGTTGCTCGCGCTCGGTGCCGTACTCGGCCATGTGGGCGCTTGCGATCTGAGCGTAGACGCCCGCGAAGGTCGTCCCGGCCATCCGTTCCCACTCCATTTCGCCGCTCACACCCAGCCAGTAGGGTAGTGTCTCGGAGCTCACATCATTCATCACTTCGGTTCCGCCGGCGACCACGACGTCGGCCATCCCGCTTCTGACAGCCTGGATCGCCTGACGGATGGAGTAACCCGAGGCGGCACAGGCGTTTTCGAGGCGGGTACACGGGACGCCGTGTAACCCGGCGTGTTCAACGACGGCGGGCGCCGGCAGCCCGATCTGTCGGCCGCCGATCGAGACCATCCCGATGTACGCTTCGTCGATCGCTTCTCTGTCGATACCTGCCGGAACACTGTCTGCTGCGTTCTCGAAAGCCGTAGCAAACAGTGATCGGTAACTCTCGTCCGGGAAGGCACCGAAATCGCTTTGACCGGCACCGATCAGGTAGGCGTCTCGCATACCCTCCTGTTCACAGCAGAAGTATATTAATCCCTGGCTGTCCGCCTGAAAGCCCCCACAAACCAGCAGCCGGCTGCCGGGACGGCGGCATCGGCGGATCGTCCCGTCTGAAATAGCGGTGAATATTAATACCAGCCCTCTGTGCTTACATGCAGAATGAAGACGTATCAAGACTACGCGGACTACAAACTGCAGTGGGAAAAGCAGGAAGACTGGCTGCTTCCGGATATCCTGGAGTACCAGGCGACAGAGCGCCCGGACGAGCCGTTCCTGCAGTGGGAAACGACCGAGGAGGAGGTCAGTTTCGCCGAGACCAACCGGGTCGTCAACCGACTGGCACACGGGTTGCGCGAACAGGGCGTCAAAAAGGGTGACCACGTCCTGTTGATGTTGCCGAATTCACTCGAGTATATCTATCTGTGGTTCGCACTCAGCAAGATCGGCGCGGTCGAGGTTCCGGTTAATACGAGCTACAAGCGCGACACGCTGACCCACGTCGCAAATCTGACCGAGGCGGAGTTTGGCATCTTCCACACAGACTACGAGTCACGCATCCTCGAGGTCACAGAGGAGTTCGAGTCACTGGAGTCGGTGCGACTGCTCGGGGGCGAACCGTCCGAAAAGGCCCGTGACTCCCGGTTCGATTTCGGCGAGTACGACGAACTGCTCACCGACAACGACGCCAACCCCGACGCCAACATCGTGTTCAACGACATCGCCGCGATCATCATGACGTCGGGCACGACTGGCCCCTCGAAGGCGATCCAGAAAACGTACGCACACCAGTACTTTTTCGCCGAGCAGTGTGTCAACATCACTCAGTTGACCGAGGACGACGTCTACATGACCGGGAACCCACTCTTTCACTCGAACGCGCAGGTGCTGGTGGTGTTTCCGGCGCTCATTATGGGGGCCAAAGTGGCGCTTTTCGAGCGGTTCAGCGCCTCCAGTTGGGTCGACCGGCTCCAGGAGACCGGAGCGACGGTGTGTAACTTCCTCGGTTCGATGATGGATTTCGTCTTCCAGCAGCCCGAACGCGAGATCGACGACGACAACGATCTGCGGTGTCTGTTCGCCGCGCCGACAGCCTACGGTATCCAGGAGGAGTTCGAGGAGCGCTACGGCATCGAGTACACCACGGAGGTGATCGGGACCACCGAGACCTGTATGCCGGTGTTGACACCCTACGGCGTCGACCGGCCCGAGGGGGCTGCCGGCGTCCTCCTTTCGCAGTACTTCGACGTCCAGCTCGTCGACCCCGAGACCGACCAGTCGGTCGATACTGGGACGATGGGCGAGTACGCGATCCGACCAAAGATCCCGTGGATCATGACACCCGGATACTACGGGATGCCCGAAAAGACGGTCGATGCGCTTCGGAACGGCTGGTTCCACACCGGCGATGGTCTCCGTCGCGACGAGGATGGATGGTTCTACTTCGTGGACAGGATGGGTGACACACTCCGTCGACGCGGGGAGAACATCTCGACCTACGAGGTCGAACAGCCGATTCTGGACCACCCCGCAGTCGAGGAGTGTGCCGTCGTCGGGGTCAAAGCCGAGGAGGAAGGCGGCGAGGACGAGGTGAAAGCGTACGTGACGTTCAAAGACGGGGAATCGGCCACCGAAGCGGAACTCATCGAGTGGTGTGACGACCGGATGCCGTATTTCATGATCCCCCGATACATCGAGGTCGTCCAGACGCTGCCCAAGACAGAAAACGAAAAGATACAGAAAGCAAAGCTCAGAGAGCAGGGAAACACGGAGCGGACATGGGACCGGAACCGGTCCGAGGTCACGATCACGAAAGGCTGAATCCATATTCCAGGGGTGGTTCTGAGCACGAACCGGGGAGGGCGATATCCGGCGGGTCGACCTGGCGAATACATAAATACGTCGTTGTCTAGCAGTACGTATGTCGCTCGAATCGCGGATTGCGACACTGGAAGCCAGAGAGAAGATCAAGGAACTCAAACACCGATACGGCTCCTATCTCGACCGGCGACGGTGGGACGACCTCGTGGAACTTTTTACCGAGGATGTCCGGCTGGAGTACTCCCGGCAAGGGCTGGACGATTTCGAGGGGCGCGACGAACTCGACGGGTTCATCGAAACGGTCGCGTCCCAGCGCGGGTTCATGGCACACATGTTTCACAACCCGATCATCGACGTCGACGGTGAGGAGGCGACGGGAGAGTGGTACTTCGAGGCCGCACTGACCGACACCGACGGCACAGCGCTGTGGGCACAGGGGCGGTACGACGACCAGTACCGTCGTGTCGACGGTGACTGGAAGATCCACCGGACGGTCACGACCTACCACTACAGCACGACCTACGAGGGAGGGTGGTCGAACGAGGTCCTGATCGGTTGATACGGTCGGTTGTAAGTCAGTTCCGGAATTCGCCGGAACGCTCGGCGAAGTACCGGTAAACCGTTACAACCGACCGTATGAAACACCACCGGGAGACAACCACGCCAACCCGTCCGGCCAAACCGCAAAGACGTAGCAATGTCCCAGGTGTAAGAGGAGAGAACGGACCGCGGGCCAAGGATTCTTGTGGGCCTCACTACAACGGGGAGTATGCGGGTTCGAGAAGCGAACGTGACGGATGGACGCGTGAAGCAAAGAGGGGCGATCGCGGATCTGTCCCCGATTGCACAGGATGTGGTGACAGAACGGGGTCGGGGTGTGGGACTGATCGACGGCCGAGGGGGCCGACAATGACCCGGGGAGACGAGGAGATGGCGGTTCGGCTGGCGCGGTTCGAGGACAGGGTCGAGATCAAGTCGGTCCGGTACCGGTACTGTTATGCCATCGACGAGCAGGAGTTCGAGAGCCTCGTCGAACTGTTCACGGAGGATTGCACGCTTGACTACGGGGGGCTCGGAACCTACGAGGGGCGCGAGGGGGTCCGGGCGTTCGCGACCGAGTTCGTCGGCGAGAACCTGGAATCGACGGCCCACGCCGTCCACAACCCCCTGGTCACGATCGACGGCGACACGGCGAGTGGCAAGTGGTATGTCACGTCCCCGATCACGTTCGCGGACGGCACCGGCGGGTTCCGGTGGGGCAAGTACGACGAGCAGTACCGCCGCGTGGATGGGAAATGGCGCATCGACAATCTGCGGCTGCGTTTCATCTATTCGATGGACTATGGGGACGACGGCTGGCCAGACTGGGAGCTCGTCGGCCAGGAATAGCCGAGGCGTTCGAGAGCCCGGAGACAGGGACCGTCCCCACAGCTCGCTTTTTTATACTGCTCGGCGCGAATGAAAAGAAAAATTTTGTCAGTCAGACGAAAAGATGGCGACTTCCTGGAACTGCCCCAGGTTGGCACCCCAGGCGTGTGCGAATCCCGTCTCGACATCGCCTTCGATCTGACGGTCGCCGGCCTCGCCCATGAGTTGCAAGACGATCTCGGTGTGGCGCGACAGCGACGCGCAGATCCCGGAGTTCGTCGCGAGAGTTCCACCGGAGGGGTTGACCGGGATCTCACCGTCGCGTTCTGTGACGCCCTCGCGGATGAGGTGTTTGCCCTCACCTTTCTCACAGAAGCCAAGTGCCTCGTAGGCCATCAGTTCGAACGGGATATACGGGTTGAACGTCTCGACGATGTCGAACTCCTCGCGGGGATCCGTGATGTCGGCGTCGTCGTACACGCGGTCGGAAAGGGTCTCCAGTTTTGGGAACCAGTCGTATTTGCGGTAGCCGGTGTGGAACGTGTTACTGATGCTGTCCACAGAGTCGACCCAGACTGGATTGTCCCGCACCTCGCGCGCAATCTCCTCGCTTGCGATGACTGTCGCGGCTGCACCCGAGGAAACCGGGCAGGTCATCGCGCGGCGCAGCGGCCAGCAAACCATCGGCGAGTCGAGTATCTCCTCGACCGACTTCGCTTCCCTGCGGTGTGCGTAGGGGTTACGGGACGCGTCCTCGTAGTTTTTTGCGGCCGTCCTGGCGAAGTCCTCCTCGGTTGCTCCGGAGATTTCCATGTATCCCGAACAGGGTAGTGCACCCATCTGGATTGCCGTGACGAAGTTTCGCTCGAAAAGCGGGTCCGCGTTCGTGTTCATCACCGGCTGCGCTTCGACCACAGAGTCAAACGACGGGGAACCGTAGACGAGGGCAACATCGTACTTACCCGATGCGATATACTCGTAGGCGAGTTTGATCCCGCTCCCACCCGCAGTCCCGCCGGTGTTGACACTGAAAACGGGGATATCCGAGCCCATACCGAGCACGTCCAGCGTCCGTTCGACCCGGTACGTGCCCTCGAAGCCATCGACCGTACAGAACATCGTCGCGTCGATGTCCTCGGGCTCCATGGACGCGTGGTCGAGTGCGTTGGTGACTGCGCTGAAGGCCTGTTCCTGTTTGGACTGTGTGGCCAGTCGGTAGTCGGTAAACGAGTCCGGTTCGGAGTAGCCGACACCGATGGCTGCAACGTCCCGTGTCATGCTGACCCTCCCTCGAAGATGAGAACTGCATCACTGCGAGCCGGTTCACCGAGATACATGTCGTTGTCCGCCAGCAAAGCGGTGTCGGCGTCGACGTCTCCGAGTTCGCCGTTGAGCGCCTGTACAGCGGCGATTGCCTGGTAGAGTCCGCCGGCGTTGGGCGGGTTGGTTGCGATCGGACCGCCCGAGAGATTGACCGGGAGCGATCCGTCGGGTCCGGTCACCCCATCGTGAACCAGCGACGGGGCTTTACCCTCCTCGCAAAAGTCCAGCCCCTCGTAGCTCAGCAGTTCGAAACTCGGGATGTACGAGGCGATCTCGGCGACGTCGATGTCGTCCTCGGTCACACCGGCCTCGTCGTACGCTTTCGACGCCGCTTTCCGCAGCGACGTTTGTTTGAGTCGTCTTGACATATCACGGTAGCGGTACCGGTCGCTGCTGAGACCGGTGCCGGTCACCCAGACGTTGTCGTCGTTGCGTTCCTTGGCAACCTCCTCGCTGAGCAAGACACACACCGTAGCCCCGAGCGAAAGCTGGGGTCCTCGCATCAGTTCGGTAATCGGCCCGACGACCGGGTCGGCCGACAGGATGTCGTCGGCGGAGTAGGGCTCCTGTCGGTGTGCCGTTTCGTTTCGGGAGGCAGCCTCGTAGTTCTTGGCGGCCGTTTCGGCGAGGTCCTCGACAGTGACGTCGCGCTCGTCCAGGTGGGTCGTGGTGAAAAATCCGTAGGACTGATCGGCGTTCTGACCGATCGGACGGGCATACAGCGCTTCGTGACTGGCCCAGTTCATCGTTCGCGCCGGCGACGTGACGAAATCCGCCGCCACCACCGGAACAACGTCGAACTTGCCGGTTTGGATCTTGGCAGCCCCCTGGTGGATCGCAGCACCGCCGCCGCTCTGGATCCGCATACTCGGTTTCTCGTAGGCGGCCCCGGTCGAGATCTTCTGACCGTCGCTGATCGCGGCGCCGTCGTAGGTGTCCTGTCCGGTGAATATCACCGCGTCGATCTCGTCTTCGGCGACGCCCGCATCCTCGAGTGCGGCCATGGTCGTCGGCAAGACCAGTTCGTCCATTGACTCGTTTATCGCTCCTGCAAATTCCGTCGTTGAATAGCCTGCGACAGCGACCTTAGACATCGTGTCGATCCTCCGGACTCGGTGTTTGGTTCGTTGGCTTCATTGGGTGTGTCCGCTTGAATCTGTAGGTATTGGATGTCATACTGTTCACTCGACCGGCTCAAAGTGTTGGATATCGAAAATATCACCCTCGGGTTCGTCCCGCCAGACCGGCTCGACCTTGTCGCCCTTGCTGAGCTGGTCGACGAGGTCGTAGTGGTCCTCGTACTCGATGCCCTCGATGAAGTGCATCATCTGGATCGCCGAGTCACCGACTCTGAGCACACCCGTGATGTAGGGCGGTTCGGGCATATTCTCGAACTCGAAAAAGCAGGCGGTGAAACTCTCGACGACCGCCGTCTGGTCGACCTCCACCCACTCGTCAGTTTCGACGAAACACTCGACACAAACCGACTGAGGCGGAACGAAGATATCACCGCACTCGGGACACGTGTTCCCCATGATGCGTTTGTTCTCTAGCTCCTCGAAGAACCGTCTGTTATCTTCACCAATATTGAGAGAAAAATCAATGTCCCAATTGAATGAATACTTATACTCTGGCTTGATTTCATCTGTTGCTGTATCGGGATCTAGCTCTTCGGACATTCCAC
>JAQCMX010000088.1 GCA_028274885.1 Haloarculaceae archaeon | reverse complement strand
TTTCGATCGTCCGGGTGCCCGACCTGAGTCTGTAAACTACCCTGCCCCGCTTCGCCAGGGGGTGATCGCCAGGACCGAAAGAGAAAGTAGCACTCAGACCGACGGTACTTTCACCGGGCGGCGTTGTCGGCCCGCTATAACCGGATTCGACGAGAGGAGACAATGTCAGGACTGGTAGAACTCGTAAAGCGGTCTCTCAGCGATGCAACCACCGAACAGTTCACGAACCGCGTCAAAGAGCAGGCCGGCGACATTCGGGGACTCGTCGCCGATGGGACCCTAAACAACGAGGCGCTCACTATCGGGATGGAAATGGAGGTGTATGCGGTCGAGCAGGTAACGGAGAGAGGCCGTGGAATGCCACTGGCCGAACTACCGGATGAGGTGTTCGGCGACCACGCAGCCAAGGAACTTGGTGTCCACAACGCCGAGATCAATACCCCCCCGCACGAACTCGACGCGAGGGGCATCGAGTCACAGATGGCCTCACTGCGGGGAAACTTCGAAGCTGCGCGGGAACGAGCCCGGGAACAAGGTCTCGATCTCGTACTCGACGCGATGTGGACAGTTCCGCCCCCAGAAGGCACAAAGACGTATATCAGCGCAAACGAGAAACGCGAAGATCTGACAGTGGCAAAGAATATGCGGACGGATCCACGGTACACCGCGATCGATAACGATGTGCTCGCAGGTGCAGGCGGTGCGATCGATCTCGACGTGCCAGGCGCCAGCGAGGCCTTTCCCACGATCCTGTTCGAGTCGCTTGCGACGTCCATTCAGCCACACCTACAGATCCCCACCGTCGAGGCAGTCCCGGGGTATTACAACGCCGGAATCAGGACGCTCGGGCCCCTCCTGGCCCTGTCAGCGAACTCACCGTTTCTGCCGCTCGATATGTACGAGCAACAGGCGGGTGACGGGTCGACCGGGAGCGAAAGTCCGCAGGGAGGGGTCTCAGATCCGGAGACTCTGGTCGAGAGGACCCACCACGAACTGCGGATCGCAGTCTTCGAACAGTCCGTCAACGAGACGGAGAATCCGAAAGTTCGCGTCCCGGAGGATATCGAGAAAACGAGCGAAACGATCGACAGGGTGGTCGAAGACGATCTCTACGCGCCGTTTCTCAGGGAGTGGGTGACCGACGAGAAGCGCGGGAGTTTCGCGGACGAACACTGGGAGTTCGACTACAAACGCGGGACGTACTGGCGCTGGCTGCGGTGTGTCGTTGGCGGTGCGCCCGTGGGGGATGCATGTGACGAACGGTCCGTACGCATCGAGTACCGTCCGATCCCGACCCAGCCGACGATCCAGGACGTGGTCGGAATGCAACTGTTGACCGTCGGTCTACTCTGTGGTCTGGTCGAAACCGACCACCCGATCGGGTCCCTGCCCTGGGCGGATGCCGAACGGAGTTTCTACAGCGCAGCCCGATCCGGACTCGACGCTGACCTGACCTGGATCACCGCCGACGGGGAACACACAAACGACAGAGACGTGCTCTTTGATGATATATTCAAATGCGCGCGTACCGGGCTCGAATCAGCAGGTATTCCCTCGGAGACCGTCGACTGCTATCTGGATCCGATCGAGGCGCGTCTGGCGGCCGGCCTGACCCCCAGCGGATGGAAGAAGGCACGCGTCCAGGAGGGGCTGGATGCCGGCCGGACGCTTCCAGAAGCAATCCGCGATATGCAAACGGAGTACATCGAACTGAGCACACAGACGGATTCGTTCGCCGAGTGGCTGTAACCGCTGGGGTGGGAAGCGATTTCACCACCGGTCTGGCTCTGTATGAATGGACCGACAGCGGACCGCTACGCGTTCGTCCCTCGGGAAACGAACGCCTTTGCGGTCTCAAGGACGGAATCAGCACGGTCGGGGTCGCGTGCTTCGGCTGTAATCCGGATCAAAGGCTGGGTCCCGCTGGGGCGGATCAGGAACCAGGCGTCGTCCAGGTCGACTCTAAGTCCGTCGAGTTGCGAGACGTCCTCGTAGGCCTCCTCGACGCGCTCGCGCACTGCATCCATTGTCGCGGCTTTATTTTGGACCGGAAAGCTCTCGCGTCGGATCGGGTAGGTCCCGACGTCCGCGGCCCGGTCCGCAAGCGGTCGGTCGGCGGCCAGCGAAGCGAGCCGACAGGCTGCGAGGGGTCCGTCGGGACAGAGCGTCTGTTCGGGCCAGATCCACGCACCGCTTGGCTCCCCACCGAAGGCCACGTCGGGGTGGCTCGCGCACTCGGCGACGAAGACGTCACCGACCGGCGTTCGGGTCGTTTCGATACCGGCGGCGGCGAGGTGGTCCTCGACCGCAAGGCTCGTGTCGACGGGCACGGCGACCAGGTCGCCAGCCGCTGCGGACGCACCGGCCAGAAGCGCCAGTAACACGTCGCCCGAAAGAAACTGTCCGTCGGCCGTGACCGCACGCATTCGGTCGGCATCGCCGTCGTGGGCGATACCCAGATCCGCGTCGGTACTGCCAACGAGGGCCGACAGCGACGCGCAGTTGTCAGCGGTCGGTTCGCTCGGGCGGCCGGGGAAGGATCCATCGGGACGG
>JAQCMX010000080.1 GCA_028274885.1 Haloarculaceae archaeon | reverse complement strand
GTGTCGTCGGGTTCGGGCGGGTTGGGCAGGAGGTCGCAAAGCGACTCGGGAATCTCGGGATGGAGTTGCTCGCGTTCGACCCCTATATCAGCCAGGACCGGGCAGCGCAACTCGGGGCCGAACTCGTCGACGGTCTAACGGAGTGTCTTAAGCGGGCCGATTTCCTGACGATTCACACGCCACTGACCGACGAAACGGAACACATGATAAGCGACGAGGAGCTCGCGGAACTGGGTGGCGGGTACGTGATCAACTGTGCACGCGGGGGCATCATCGACGAGCCGGCACTGGCAGCGGCCGTCGAGGAGGGGGTGCTCGAAGGCGCCGCGGTCGATGTGTTCGCCGGCGAACCTGTCGACGCGGACAACCCACTCCTAGACGTGGACGACATCATCGTCACGCCACACCTCGGGGCGTCGACGGAGGCAGCGCAGGAAAACGTGGCCGTCTCGACGGCCGAGCAGATTGTCGCCGCATTCGAGGGGGAACCCGTCGTGAACGCCCTCAACGCACCCTCGGTCGACGAAAGCGCGTACCCGAAGATCGAACCGTATCTGGGGCTTGCCGACACGGCTGGGGAGATTGCAGTCCAGTTGTTCGACGACCGCGTCGAGTCGATCGAAATCGTCTACGCCGGCGACATCGCCGACGAGGACATCGATCTGGTGACAGCAAGCGCGCTCAAGGGGGTTTTTGAACCTCTCGAGTGGCAGGTAAATGCCGTCAACGCCCCCCAGATCGCCGAGCAGCGTGGGATCGATGTCGTCGAATCGAAATCCCACCAATCAGATGACTTCCAGTCACTCGTGACGGTGACCGTGGGCAACGACGACGGCAGTGTTAGCGTCTGCGGGACGCAGTTTGCGGGTGAGGATCCCAGGATCGTCCGGGTCGACGGCTACCGGGTCGACGCCGTACCCCACGGTCATATGCTCGTCGCACGAAACAAAGACATGCCCGGGGTGATCGGGTTTATCGGCACCGCACTCGGTGAGGCAGAGATCAACATCGCCGGGATGTTCAACGGCCGGGAGACTATCGGCGGCGAAGCGCTCTCCGTGTACACCCTGGACGACCCCGTCCCCGATGGGGTGCTTGCCCAGCTCAACGAGGACGCCCGTATCATCGAAACGAAATACATCTCACTCAACGGCCAGCAGCGCTGACCGGCCGTAGGCGACAGTGCTGTCGATTGACGAACCGTCGCCGGCTTTTATTTGTCTGCCCGCTTTTCACCGACGGCGTTGGTCCGGAGACGGCCCTTGAGAAGGGCCACCCGGGTCGCGAGCGCGAGAAAAACTGTAAATATCGTAATCGTAACGCTGACAGCGACCAGATGATCGTACAGCACCACGTCTCGGTTCCAGCCGGTGCCGTCGCGAAACGCCGTGATCCAGGTGTGGTGTGGCCCGCCAAAGACGGTCAGAAAGTAATCGAACACGTCGTTGAGAGCGAACCAACCGGTGGCGGCGGCGACGGCACCGACCGTGAAATCGGAGTAGCGATGGATCAGAAACGCCTGAACGGCCATCGCGGCGTGACTCCAGATCAGAAACTGCCACATCAGGGGATGGACCATCCCCGGGCCCTGGACATACACCTGGACGAAGACGGTCCAAAGGCCGTATTTTATATTCCCAAAGAAAGCAAGCGCATGGAGCCATTCAGGGGAGTACCCGAGACGCCAGGCGGCAAGCGACAGCGCCATCAGCAGAGTCGAAAGCGGGCTGACGGGGATGATCGGCCACATCACGACCGGGGTCGCGAGCAGCTGTTCGTGGTAATAATAAAAACCGAAGCCGGTCCCTGCAAGATTGACTGCGACGATCACCCACGCCAGCCGCAGCCCGACGTTTTCCAGCCACTCTGGCAGGGGTGCAGCGTAACGGGGCAACCCCTGCGGTTCGGGGATTTCGCTATCGAAGCGGCGTGCGACCGCTCTGTCGATGCGCTGTCCGACACCGGTCACTGCCATTTGCACGTTCTGTGTCGTCGGGAGCAAAAACGATAGCGGTACGGGCCGGACAGGGCCCACATCATCAGATAAAGATGGAGAGCACCGACACCGGAGCGTGCTGGCGACCGGGGTCGGACAACAGGCTTGTTAAGTGAATTGATCCCTAAACGATGAGTATGGCAGAAGCAACCGATCTGGAGAAGCTCCAGCGCGGAACCGAACTTGTCAAGCGCGGTTTCGCAAAGATGCAGAAAGGCGGCGTCATCATGGACGTCATCAACGCCGAGCAGGCACAGATTGCAGAGGAGGTTGGCGCCGTCGCGGTGATGGCACTGGAAGCCGTGCCAGCGGACATCCGGAAACGCGGCGGGGTCGCACGTATGGCGGATCCGGCCGACGTCAGGGAGATCATCGACACCGTTTCGATCCCGGCAATGGGGAAATCACGAATCGGGCACACGAAGGAAGCGCAGATCCTCGAGGCCGTCGGCGTGGATATGATCGACGAATCGGAGGTGTTGACCCCTGCAGACGACGCCTACCACATCGACAAGCGCGAGTTCACCGCGCCGTTCGTCTGTGGCGCGCGAAACCTAGAGGAGGCACTCCGGCGCATCAACGAAGGGGCAGCAATGATCCGAACCAAAGGCGAGGCCGGCACGGGTGACGTGAATCAGGCGGTCCGCCACCAGCGGGCGATCAAGAGTTCGATCCGTGCGCTTGACGGAATGAGCCACGAGGAACGCGAACGCTGGGCGCGCGAGCACGACGCCCCGGCCGAACTCGTCCACGACACCGCAGATCGGGGACGCCTACCCGTGGTTAACTTCGCTGCCGGCGGCATCGCCACACCCGCGGATGCGGCCCTGATGATGCACCACGGCTGTGACGGTATCTTCGTCGGTTCGGGTGTGTTCGGCGCAGAGAACCCGCGAGCAATGGGGCAGGCAATCGTGGAAGCGGTCAACAACTGGGATAACCCTGAGGTGCTGGCGAACATCGCTGCCAACGCCGGGGCCGGCATGGCCGGCGACGCAAACGTCGATCTTCCGGAAGACGAACAGCTCCAGCACCGCGGCGTGTAAGATCGTCCGACCGGTGACCGGGGCCTTCTCAAAGAACTGATACGATCGTGCGTATCCGTCTATTACCGTGAATTCGCTGTTGTTGGAGTTCGTATCGAAGGTGAGGTGCGACCAGTGAAAATGCCATTCGCAACCGTACGACACGTCGTGTCCGCCTCAGTACCCGTCGGTTTGACCGGTCAGTTCGCGGTAGGCAGCCACGCCAACCAGCGAGACAACGCCGAATGCAGCAGCACCCCCAGCCGCAGCGGCGGTGTTGAACCCACCCCCCCCGCCGAGTTGATCGAGACCCACGATATCGGTTCCCTCCTCGACGTTGCCCTCGCCGACGACGATGATGCCTTTCATCCCGAGAGAGACGTGGGGATCACAGAGGTACGGATACCGACCCGAGTCCTCGAAGGTGTGCTCGAAGGTAGCTCCGGCCGAACTCTGCAGTTCGCTCTCGAAGGCCGGATTGTCAGCGTCGTGGCGGACGTTGTGGGTCCCACCCTCACCGGTCCACCGCCAGCGGACGGTCTGTCCCGACTGGACCAGGATCACGACCGGCGCGAACGCCAGATTACCGGTGTTTCCAGGGGCACCGACGTCGATTGTGATGTTCTCGATCCCCCGGGCGTCGGCGGTCTGTCCGGCCCAGGTTCCCTCGTCGTCGAGATAACCCTCGTACTGTGCGGTGGCGGTGCCGCCGAGCGTCGTTGCCGTGCCGGCAGCTGTGACGCCGACGCCGGTCTTGAGAAGTCGCCGTCTCGTGTAATTTCGGTCGTCCTCCGGGGTCATAGTCCGTACTCACGGTTAGGTGCTTATAAATTCGATTGTTCCGGGTTGGAGTGCCAGTGTGATGGGTCCGCAACATCCCCTCCCAGGGGGCTGCCGTCGGGGCGGTACGGTCTCGGACTTTCCGAAAAGCCAAGTTGTCAACCCTATATTATGTAAACGTATGCTGGATGTGGTCGGTCTGGCCGAGTCGCTGTGGAGTCTTAGTTCACGGTACGAGGAGTGGGAACGGTTCGTGGACGATCTGACGTCGGTCGAGGGACGGCTGGCGGTCTCGGTGGTCGTGGTTGTGGTGGCGCTGCTCGTGACGGTCGTCGTGGCACCGAAGGTACTCGGGCGGGTCAACGCAGCAATCGTGGCGCGTCTCCCGACCGGACGAACACAGGCAGCAGTCGGTATTATCAGTGACTATCTGCCGACGACCGTCGGGAGAGTGTTCCTGCGTGCGGTACAGTTGGCCGTGCTCGTCCTCGCGGGGGTCGCGTTGCTTGTCGTGTGGGGCCTGGTCGGGACAGCACTTACCATCCTGCAGGTACTCGGGCTCTCCTTGCCGCTACTGGCCCGGATCGGGACGACGGTCACGCTCCTGTTGTTCGCCTATATCGCGGCGGACGTGCTCGATGGGGCCGTCGAGCAGTTCAGCGAGGGGGCCGACCGGATCACCGAACATCAAGAGGAGATCGTTCTGCGACTGGGCCACGTCACAATCCTCGTGTTCGTGTTCGGGGGGGTACTCACGCTGTGGGGGGTCAACCTCTCGGGGCTGCTTGTCGGCGCGGGCTTTCTGGGCATCGTGGTTGGTCTGGCCGCCAGGCAGACACTCGGCTCAATTTTCGCCGGCTTCGTGTTGATGTTCTCCCGTCCGTTCACCATCGGTGACTGGGTGAAAGTTGGCAGTCACGAGGGGATCGTCACCGACATCACCATCATGGCAACCCACATGCGCAACTTCGATGGGGAGTCGATAGTCATTCCAAACGACACGGTCAGCAACGAACCCATCGTCAACCGCAGCAGACAAGGGCACCTCCGAATCCGCCTCGAGGTGGGTGTCGATTACGAGACGGACACAGAACACGCCGAGGACATCGCACTCGAAGCGATAGAGACCGTCGACGTCATCAGCATGACACCATCGCCGGCGGTCGTCCCGAAGTCGTTTGGGGACTCGGCGGTCGTCCTGGAGATGCGGTTCTGGATCGAACGGCCGACGCCACCCCGGCGCTGGCGCGCGATCGAAGACGTCATCCACGTGGTCAAAAAGCGCTTCGAGGCCAACGGGATCAAGATCCCGTTCCCACAGCGGGAACTGAGCGGGCGCGCCGAAACCGAGGGATTTCGCGTCCAGGAGTCCAAAAGCGTCGATGCAGGGGACAGACACACCATCGACGGTGGGACACCCGACACAGATCGTTCCCCGTAGCGACCTGGTCCTCGTACTGATTATTGCGAGTCTGTACCGCTTCCACGGATCAAAGCGGCTGTTTCACGCCATGACACGGCACTATCTGTAACGTGGCCACGAAGACGACTGGAATAATCACTATCAGTCCTCGAAGACGGTCGCACCCCGTCCGATCCGCGTCTGGTAGACCTGTGCATCGACGCCACGGTCGTCAAACGCATCCAGCATCGCGATGCCGACGGCCCGCCGGTCGTGGTCGGTACACGCGGCGATAACGGTCGGACCGGCGCCGCTTATTGTAACACCGGTCGCGCCGGCATCGAAGGCTGCCTCCCGGACCGTGTCGTAGCCGTCGATCAGCTTTGCACGGGCCGGTGTAACAACGGAGTCGTACATTCCCTGGCCCACGAGTTCGGGGTCGTCACGGTGCATCCCCGCCGTGAGCGTCGCGGCGTTGCCGACGGTTTCGACGAGCTGAGAGACCCTCGTGCCGTCCGGGACGACCCGGCGGGCGTCCCGGGTCGAGACGACGATGTCCGGCAAACAGGCGACGAGTGGCACCTCGGCGTCGATCTTGGTGACGCCGTCGTCGGTGGCGATGGTAAACCCACCCATAATCGCGGGCGCGACATTGTCGTCGTGGGCGTCTCCGGAGACGACCGCCTCACCCTCCGCAGCGACGGGGACCAGCTCCGAACGGGTGTACCCGCGGTCGTAGAGATCGTTGAGCGCGACGGCAGCGGCGGCGGCACTCGCAGCCGAGGAGCCAAGTCCTGAGGCCGGGCGGACACCCTTGTCGATCTCGATGTGTGCGGGCGCGTCCAGTTCCTTGGCGACAGCACCGACGGTGTTCTTTTCGGGATCCTCCGGGATGTACTGTGCGCCGGCCCCGGTCACATCGATGGTCGTCCGGTCGGCCTTCGAAACGCGAACGATGTCGGCGGGGCGGGAAAGAGCAACACCGAAGACGTCGAACCCGCTCCCGAGATTCGCGCTCGTCGCCGGCGCCCGGACAGTCACCATGTGCCGCCATTCCATGAGTGCAAGCAAAAAGGTAGCGGAGTGGTAACGGAGAAGGCCGGTTGCCGGAAACCGGGAGTTTGAAACCTCCGACATCGAAGAGCCAGCAATGACACTCGTAGCCTTCGACTTCGACGGGACGCTCTCGGACTCGGAGATGACCGTCCTGCTCGGCAAACAGCGCGATATGGTCCGGACCGACGAGGAAACGCAAAGCGTCGCGTCCCGGATGGACGAAATTACCCGCCGGGCGATGAACGATCAAATCGGCTACGCAGAGAGCCTGCGAAAACGGTGTAGCCTGCTGGACGGACTCCCGGAAGGGAACGCACAGGCAGCCTTCGATTCGGTCGAACTCAGGCCGGGCGCAGCGAGCGCGATCGAACGCCTTCGGGAGTCGGGGGTCTACGTCGCGGTCCTGACTGGGGGTTTCGGACGGGGTGTGAGATCTGCACTCGAAACAGAGGGGGTCACGGTGGACGCGATCGTCGCAAACCGGCTGCCGGTGGCGAACGGTGAGCTAACCGGTGAGGTCGCCGGACCGCTGATCGAGGGGACCAAAGACGACGCACTCGAGGTGCTGACCGCAGTGGTAGAGGAAAGCCAGGAGACGACAGTCGCCGTCGGTGACGGCGCCAACGACCTCCCGATGCTCGAAACCGCAGGCTGGGCGATCGGGTTCGACCCGAAACCGAGCGTGGAACCGGCCTGTGCGGTCGTCGTCGACTCCATGGGCGAACTCGAGGATGTCCTGGCGACGGCAGGTGTGTTCGACGGGACGTACGACCCGGCCTGAGAGCAGTTAGAGGGAACGGACAGACTACACAAACTGACGGATCGTCAGGTCGAGTGTATCCAGATCCACGAGCAGGGCGTACCCGACGTCGGGGTCGAGATTGACGCTTTGCTGGAACGCCGTCTGGGACTGCCAGCAACTGGAGTTGATCGTGAGAACGTTGTGGTAGGTGCCGTACCCGAGTTTGTGGATGTGACCGGTGTGGAAGATATCGGGGACCTCCTCGATGACGAGGTGGTCCTTTTTTTCCGGCGCGGTACGGGTGTTGCCGCCGTACTGTGGCGCGACGTGGCGCTTGCGAAGGAGTTGGGCCATCGTATCCGCAGGGCGTTCGTAGGAGGCCGCCTCCGCCGGGAGTTCGGCGATCACTTCGTCGAGTGAAACCCCGTGGTACATCAGCACCGAGACACCCTCGACTGTGACCGTAGAGGGGTTCGCAGAGATGCGGGCGTCGTGAGCAGACATGAGTTCGCGGAGCCGGTCGTTGAAGGCCGGTTGGGGTTCGGCCAACCGAACGGCGTCGTGGTTGCCCGGGATCATGACGATCTCGATATCACCGGGCACGTCCTTGAGGTGCTCGCTGAATGCCGCGTACTGGTCGTAGATATCGATTATCTCCAGTTCCTCGTCCTGGCCCGGATACACGCCCACGCCCTCGACCATGTCGCCGGCGATCAGCAGGTACTCAACGTCGGCGGCTGCATCTGTGTGGAGCCAGTCCGCAAAGCGTTGCCACGCCTCAGCGACGAACTCCTCGCTACCAACGTGGATGTCGGAGACGAGGGCGGCCTGGACGTGGCGGTCTGCGGTGGAAGGGGTGTAGGTTCGAGGGACATCCGGGAAGTACAGATCGTCGACGAAGAGGATACCGTCACCCTCGTCGTTATCATCCGACAGCGTTCCCTCCACAGCGACGACTTCGTCGGTGAGCAAGGTCCGCGCGTCCGCGACAAATTCGCGGTCTTTCAGTACCAGACAGGGAAAGGTCCCGTTCGTGTCCTCGAGTTCGACCAGCCAGTGTCCGCCCACGGTCGAGCGGATATCGGAGATCATCCCGATGATTGCGACGTCGCTGCCCCCCGGCATCGAACTCACCGCGTCGATCGGGCGATGGTTGACCCGGCCCCGGAGTTTGTCGGCGAGTCGTTTGTAGCGGTCCCGGAACACGGACACGAAGTCCTCGTAGTCGCCGGTGCCGGTACTCGGGATGTCCCCGCTGACAACGGGTTTGGAGGGATCACGCGTGACCGTCGCCGCGGGCTGGTCGTCGGACATCTCCGCTGTTTCGGATGGGGGGTGATCCGGTGTTTTTCCAGTCGAAGCGGAGGGGTTGTTTCCGTGCTGTCGATCACCACTATCGGAGGGGGTAGTAGCTGGAGGAGAATCGACAGACGTGGCCGGATCAGACAGCGCGGAATCGACGTGTTCGGCGGAGATGACGAGGGCGTCGTCGGGCACGGTTTCGACTGCGCGTTCAAGAGCCTGTTTGGGGTCGTCGGCACCGGCAAGACGGGTTATCGCCTCGCGCTCGGCGTTGTACCCCCGTTCGGCGAGAGCGCTGACGATTCGAGCGGACGTCTCGAGTGGCACATCCGTAGCTAGCACGACGGGGGCAAAAGTATAGCGGAGTCACGGTTGTCGGGGAGATCAGAACATTCAAACGCCAGACCGCGAAATGAGAGACGATGACGGGTTCCGGCGACGACAGCAGCCGTCCCGGGGACGACAAAGACGAAAGGAACACCCAGCACCGAGACCGTGGTGAGGGTGAAAGCGAGGATGCGGGCCGGAAACACGGAACGGATACGGGTGCCGGGAATCCGGAACGGAAGTCAAAAGACGGGATACCCGACGAGGGGACTCCAGACGACAGGGACAGACGAGAAAGGAGAGAACCGGCCACAAGCCGAGAGCAGTCCGGAGAGACGCCACAGGACAGGAAACAGAGTGTCACAGAGAACAGACCGACAGCGGGGGGACACCCGGAGGAAAAGCCCCCACGGGTCGGAGACGGGACCGAAGAGGGGGATGGCTGGAAGTTGTTCGTTCAGGACATCGTGACCAGCGTGTCCGCGGTAGTGTTGATCGGGGTGTACCTGTTTGCGATCAGTGGTGTCTGGCCGCCGATGGTGGCCGTCGAAAGCGAGAGTATGAGCCCCAATATGAAGGTGAACGATCTTGTGTTTGTCATGGAGTCCGAACGCTTCCAGCCCGGCGGGGCACACGGGGAGACGGGGGTCGTGACCGCAGCGACGGGGGCCGAGATCGGGTACGAACAGTTCGGGAGGCCGGGTGACGTGATCGTTTTCGCCCCGAACGGGAACGACGACCGGACGCCGATCATTCACCGGGCGATGCTCTGGGTCGAGAAGGGGGAAAACTGGTGTGACCGCGCCGAGGAGGCACATCTCGGGGGCAACGACCAGTGTACGGAGGCGGCTCACGCCGGCTTCATAACGAAAGGGGACAACAATCCACAGTACGATCAGGCCGGGGCAGGGCAGTTGAGCGAACCGGTCAAACCAAACTGGATCGTCGGGACCGCGGAGATCCGGCTACCCCGGTTGGGATGGCTCCGACTGCGGAGCTGACAGGGAACGATCTCTGGGGCCTGGTCGCGGATGGCTCGAACAGTTACAGCCAATACATCAGCTGTCGAACCGGGCCTGGACGAACGGCTGGACATCCTCGATGTCGCCGAGCCGCGAGTCCGAGAGGAGGACGGCCTCGGTTTCCTCGACGGGGACCGAGAGACTGATCTCCTTGGTGCGACCGTACCGACCCTTCGAGACGACGACGGCGTTGACGATGCCAAGCATGTCCAGTTCGCTGATGAGGTCGGTGACGCGGCGCTGTGTGAGCACGTCGGTGTCGATCTCCTCACAGAGACGCCTGTAGATGTTGAAGACCTCGCCGGTGTTGGTGTCGTGCACGCCCTGTTTTTCGAGCAGGATGATCGCAAAGAGGACGATTTTGGACTGCTGGGGCAGCGTTCGGACGACCTCGACGACCCGGTCGAGTTCGATTTTCTCCTGTGCTTGGCGGACGTGATCCTCCTCGACGACGTCAGTCTGGTCGCGTTCGGCGAGTTCACCGGCGGTCCGGAGCAGATCGAGTGCCCGGCGGGCGTCACCGTGTTCCTGGGCAGCGAAAGCAGCACACAGCGGGATGACATCGTCGGAGAGTGCACCCTGCTTGAACGAAACCTCGGCGCGATGTGCGAGGATGTCACGGAGTTGCGTTGCGTCGTAGGGTGGAAAGACGATTTCCTCCTCGCCGAGGCTGGATTTGACCCGGGGATCGAGAAAGTCGGTGAACCGGAGGTCGTTCGAGATACCCATAATCGAGACGCGGGAGCGTTCCAGCTCGGAGTTCATCCGGGAGAGATTGTAAAGAACATCGTCCCCGGATTTTTCGACCAGTTTGTCGATTTCGTCGAGCATGATGACGACCACGCGCTCGCGGTAGTCGACCGCGTTGAAAAAGGAGGTGTACACGCGGTCCGTCGGCCACCCCGTCATCGGTACCTCGTCGAAGGAGTCGTGTTCCTCATGCAGGGTCTCGAGTCTGTCACGCACATCGTCGACGGTGTCATAGGGCAGCCCGTTCAGCACGGACTGGCCCGAGTTGGCCGCGTCGATGATCGACTCCAACTGAGCGATATCCGCCTCGATTCGCTCGCAGTTGTCTTCGACGAACTTGTTCGCGAGGCGGGCGAGGACGCGGTACTGGGTGTCGGTGACCTCGCAGTTGATGTACTCGACCTCGCAGGGAACATCGTATCTTTGTGAGGTGGACTCGAGTTCGTCGCTGACGAAATTCGCGCTGGCGGTCTTGCCCGTCCCGGTCTTCCCGTAGATGAGGATGTTAGAGGGGGTGTCGCCCCGAAGCGCGGAGACGAGGATTGTCGCCATATTATTGATCTGTTCCTCGCGGTGTGGGAGTTTGCGCGGCGTGTAGGAGGGACGCAAAACTTCCTTGTTCTCGAAGATCGGCTCCCCACTGAGAAGGTCGTCGAACAGGCCCTGGGAGTGATCGGGCTGGTCACCGTCGTGTAACACATCCTCGATGGAAGGGGAAGCGGCTTCATCATCGGGGTGTTGGTCGGACTGGTGGGTGGTGGGTGGTGGGTCGGTGTTGCCGTCCAACCCCGGACTGGACTCGTCGTCGGTCTCTGATTCGACCACAGGGGTTTCCTCGGAGTTGGCACTCTGTGCGTCGAGAGATTCGGCGCCGTCTGACGATTCCTCCGAGTGTGTCATCGTTTTTCACCCCTTTGTTTCACCTGGAGATCTAATTTTGCGCCCGCGTTGTGGCCTCACACCCCCTGAAATGTACGATATTGACGATTCAGGGGTATCGAGCGAGTCCAGTTGAACCAGAAGTAATGGCGGGGGAAATTATATTAAAGATTTCGATTGATACAGCCATTGTGTATAGAGATCTCGAGATGAAACGAGGGGGAACTGTACGGTGTGTCGATAAGTACAACGAAATAATTATGAAAATAACTGTGCGGACGGTGGTCCTGGGTAAAAACTTCAGGGAACAAATAGATGGGAACCCCCCCACCCCTTCGTTTCGGGTGGAACGAGTGTAAGAGTGTACCCCGCCGATTTGATCCTTTGCTGTCTATATTATTGGAAAAGATTTATTAATATTACTGTCGAACCAGAACCGTAGTACGAAGAAAATGCTTAGAGCGGCCCCGATTCTATGTTACTGTTGTTTCTAATGAGTACACCTACGTTGCAACAACCCGACCCGATCTAATCCGGTGTTTTCAGGTCTTATCCCTTGGTTTTCACCATTTATACCTTGTCCATACCCTCACGCTGCCCTGCCTTTCGCACATTCGGGGGTTGGGCTGTCGTGTTGTTCCACTTGAAACGAAGGGGTGGGGGGCCGATAGGGTGGTTCGGTTCGGATCCATAGGGTACGGTTAATTGGCTGAACGATGGCCGGACCATCCGTCCGGACAGGATCCTGACGGGTGACTGACTCTCTTTGGCCCTTTCCGGAAGCTCAAACGCCCTGGGTATGTGACCCGATCAGAGGTGATATTTTCGCAACATGTGTCTGACGTAGGCTTAAGTAGATCGGCTAGACTCTTTGATGTAAGCCCCCGACGGGGCCGGGAGAATAGGATGGGACTGCTCACGAACCTGAAATCAAGCATTTCACGCGCAGCATCGACGTTGTTCTCTGCCGACAAACAACAGCGGATCGGCATTTATGGCCCGCCAAACGCAGGCAAGACGACACTCGCAAACCGGGTCGTTCGCGACTGGACCGAACACGGTGACGCGGTCGGCCCGGAGAGTCACGTGCCACACGAGACACGCCGCGCACGCAGGAAAGAGAACATCGAGATCGAACGCAACGACAAGATGGTCACGATCGATATCGTGGACACACCGGGCGTGACGACCAAAGTCGACTACACCGAGTTCCTGGAACACGACATGGACGAAGACGATGCAGTCCGCCGGTCCCGGGAGGCGACCGAGGGTGTCGCAGAGGCCATGCATTGGCTTCGGGAGGATGTCGACGGGGTCATCTACGTACTTGACGCCGCGACCGATCCGTTCACGCAGGTAAATACGATGTTGATCGGCATCATCGAGAGTCAGGATCTGCCGGTGTTGATCCTCGCGAACAAGATAGATCTCGAGGGTGCAAGCGTCCAGCGCATCCGGAACGCGTTCCCACAACACGAAACCGTTCCGGTGTCCGCGTTGGAAGGGGACAATATGGACGAAGTGTACGACAAGATCGCGGAGTATTTCGGGTGATTACGGATGGCTGAAGTGAAACAACCCGGCGACGGTGTTCGGATCGACCTGATCAGCGGTGAACGGATGGCTGGCCTGACGGGTATGGAGAAGATCCGGATGATCCTCGACGGCGTCCGGGAGGGCAACATCGTCATCCTCGAGGAGGGCCTCTCCCCGGACGAGGAGTCGAAACTGATCGAGGTGACCATGACCGAGATCAGTCCCGACGAGTTCAACGGTATCGAGATCGAAACCTACCCCCGGTCGGAGGCGGCAGACACGAGTTTCCTCGGTCGGCTTATGGGCAAGGAATCTACGAAGAAGCTCACAGTCATCGGTCCGGCGAACCAGATCGAGACGCTGCACAAGGACGAAACGCTCATTCAGACACTCGTTTCCCGCAAATAGCACAACAACCGATGCCACACCAGTGTACCGACTGTGGCCGCACATTCGCCGACGGCTCCAAGGAGATGCTCTCAGGCTGTCCGGACTGTGGTGGCAACAAGTTCCAGTTCAGACCCGGCGGCGTCGAGGGAACGGATCCGCCAGCCACGAATCCTCCCGAACCGCCAGATACAGCCGTCGACAGCTCTGTGATTCGCACTGTCAGCAGCGCCGCGACTGCTGTCCGAGATCTCGTCGGTAGTTCCCACGACCCCGAGATCGGAGCCACCGACACCGGCGGTTCTCAGACCGGATCGGCCGCCCCCGTATCCACGGGGTCCGACCCATCACCGACCGAATCCGATCCGGACACCTCAGACAGTCCCGGGTCGACCGACGAGACAGGGGAGCGTTCGGCTGACGACCCGGAGCCATCGACCCCCTCAGCAGGTCCCGACAGGTCGGTAAAAAAACCCGCTTCGAGTGCCGAAACGGCGGGGAAAGTCCAGACTGCGGCTGACGACGAGACGGCTACGACAACGGCGGGAACCGAGGACGCAGCACAGGCAAGCGCACGGAGTGACGTTGTTTCCACGGATAATCTCCCCCCAGCCCCGGATCATCAAGCGACCCGGAGCCAAGACGGGTCGGCCGTGGACGACCCCCCCGACCCGGCCAACCATCCACAGGATGAAAGAAAAAACCGTGAGCCCGACCGAACCGACCGTCCGGATCTGTCTGAACTCCGCGAGGAACTCAACGATCAGTTCGAGTCAATCCGGGTTCTCGACCCCGGCAAGTACGAACTCAATCTCATGGAACTGTACGACCGTGAGGAGTACATTATCGCCCTCCAGGAGGACGGCAAGTACACGATCCAGGTCCCGGA
>JAQCMX010000075.1 GCA_028274885.1 Haloarculaceae archaeon | reverse complement strand
AGGGTCTCTCCGATCCAACAAACAGGAAATTTTATTCCGTCCTGAGACGTTCTGCTCTATCATGGCACAGATCATTGACGTACACTCGCATCTGTGGGCCGAAGACTGGCTGCCGGAACGGTTCTGGGATGCATTCGTCGAAATCGCGGTTCGTGAGAACGAAAAGAAGGGCAAGGAAGTCGATCCCGACCGCATTCGGGAGTCGTATCTACCGACCTACTGGGACCCGACCGGCGAGAAACTACTCGAACGGATGGACGAAGCCGGTATCGATCACCAGGTCGTGTTCGGCGTCGATTTCGGGCTCGCTCTCGGTGAACCGGAGACGCCGATCCAGGAGGTAAACCGGACCCTCGCCGAGTTCAGCGCCGATCATCCAGACCGGATTTCGACGCTCGCGACAATCGACCCGCGCCGACCGGATGCCGCCGATCACATCGACACTGCACTCGGTGCGTGGGGGATGGACGGTCTGAAACTCCACCCGACCGCAGGCTTTTATCACCACGACAAGGAAACCTACCGCGTCCTCGAGGTGGTACGGGATCACGATGTCCCGGTTCTCACCGATTCGGGACCGATTTTTGCCCCCCTGTACAGCAAGTACTCCCATCCACGGAATCTAGACGAGGTGCTCAGTGACTTCCGGGATCTGGATATCATCGCCGCACACATGTCCTTCGAGTGGTGGCGGGAGCTCCACGCGGTCGCAAAGTCGAAGGTCAACTCGCGGCTCCATATCGACATCTCGGGGTGGCAGGAACGCTGTAAGGAGGATCCCGAGGAGTTCGCAACGGCCGTCCGACACCTGATGGACGCCGTGGGCGGTGACCGCATGCACTTTGGAACCGATGATCCCGCCTTCGACCCCGTCCACCCCAAAGAGGAGTGGATCGAGAACGTGCAAGTGCTCGCCGAACGCGAGACAGAACCCACGTTCAGTGTCCGCGAAATCGAACAGTTACTCGGCGAAAACACCGCCCGACTGTTCGATCTGTGAAGCCACAAGCTCACACGGCCCGCTGTCCTGTTCGGCGCAACACCCCCAAACGCCGGCACAACGGTTGAACCGAGGTTACCTGAGTTTGAACGGCCGGTTCTCGTCGGAAAAGACGCTGGCAATACCGGTACCGAAGGCGTAGGCGACGCGACGGGTGCCTGTGCTCAGGCGATCCGCCAGCCCGTACTGCGGCTCGAACTCCTCAACGACGGTCTGGGCTCCGAGTTCGTCTTCAAGTGAGTCACGGACATCGCTGCGGGTACCGATTTCGTCGACCAGCCCCTTCTCCTTGGCGTGTTCGCCGAGATACACCCGGGCTTCGGTGTCGCGTACGACCCCCTCATCGAGGTCCCGACGCTGTGAGACGTTCTCGACGAAGTAGTCGTAGTAGTCGTCAACGATCCCCTGGAGATACTCACGCTCGTCGTCCTCGAGCTCTTTGAGAGGGGTGCCGGCGTCCTTGTACCTGCCTGCGGTCAGTTGCTCGTACTGGATGCCGAGTCGATCAGCCAGGTCGGCGGCGGTGATACGCGAACCGATCACGCCGATCGAACCGACAATAGATCCCTCGCGCGCCCAGATCTCGTCACACCCACTTGCGATCTCGTATCCACCGCTGGCGCAGGTGTCGGTGGCGTAGGCGACGGTCGGCCCCTCGAAGCGCTCGACGGCAAGTTTGATGTCTTCGCTCGGGACGATCGCGCCACCGGGGGTGTTCAGACGTACCAGCAAGGCATCGACGCTACGGTCACTGTTAGCGCGGTCTATCTGTTCGACGATCGCATCGGCCCCTGCCCCTGTTGCTCCACGCGAGAGTGGGTCACCACCGTCCTGTCTTGTGATAGGCCCGCTGACACTCACCTCCGCGACGTTGTAATTCGGTGCGATACCGGCCGCGATGGTCCCCGCTGTTCGGACCGCAACTGGCGCCAGAATCACCACCAAAAAAACACCCAGGAGTTCGCGTGTCGAGTCCGGATACGCAACGAACAGGATCCAGCCCGCGGCCAGCCCTGTGGCTGCGATTGCGACGAACACGGCGAGTCGTACGAGGGTCTTCAATACACGCATTCGTATTCGTTTGACGGGCCGTGGCATCATAAAAGGTCGAAAGAGCCACCGTGGCAGGGATCATCGGGGGTAAGTTGTCAGAACCAGTCTCGACTGGCAAAAAAGCTAAAGCAGGCCGGTTTTCTGGAGTTTCATCAGATCCTCGGTGTCCAGGGTTTCCCCGTCTTTGAATTTCTGGTAGATCTCCTCGGCCTCCTCGCGGGCGGCTTCCTGCTTTTGTTCGCGCTGTTGTTTTTCTTTCTGTTCTTCCTTTTTGTCCAGTTCTCGCAGGCGCTTTTGTACGCGGACGAAGTCCTCGTGGTGTCGGTCGGCTGCCTCCTGGGCCTCGACAAAGTTCTCGTGCATCTCGTCGGCCTCGTCACGGATGTCGTCGGCCTCGCGGTAGGCCTCGATCATACTGTTGTGGTGCTCTTGGGCCTCGTCAGCGAGTTCGGTCACCTTCTGGTGGTGTTCGGAGGCGTTCGCGCGGACCTCCTCGGCCTCTTCTTCCAGTTCGTCGAGATCCTCGTTTTGTGCGAGTTTCTCCTTTCTTCCCTGGAGCTTCTTGCGTTTGTTCTCGATTTTCTCGATGAGTTCCGTTTCAGCCTCTGCTTCGAGCACCTCGGTCTGCTGTTTGAACTCAAGCTCTTCGATCTCGTCTTCGAGTTGCTCGACGTCCTTGCCTTCGTCGAGTTTGAGGTCGTCTTTCATCTGCTCGACTTCCTCAAACAATTCGCTTGCCTTTGCGTTCAGGTCGTTGCGGTTTTCCTTATGTTCCTGGACCTTCTCGTTGAGCTCGTCGCGTTTCTCCCGGTGGTGCTGGGCCTCGTCGACCTTTTCCCGGGTCTTGGCGTTCAACTCGTCGCGCTCGGAGGCGCGCTCGGAAGCCATCTGGTTTAGTTCGTTTCGCCTGTCGCGTAGCTTGCCGGCGAGTTTGATCAGTTCGCCCTTTGATTTTGTCTCTAAGTCTTGTTCTGTCAGGTCTACGTTCTTGGATTGATCTATCGAATCTGTCATAATCGTACCTCGATGCCATCAGCTCCGGATCGATAACAGGCTCCATCACAGTTAATTGACGCCGATAATAAGTCTTCCCTGTCATGTCGGTCGTAACGCGATACTGCCCGAACGCCGGAGCGTTCTGGTATATAGGTTTTCAGTAGCATAGAGTTTAAATATTCCGGTCGTACGGTGCTGTGCGGGCGGTTCACACGGGGTGTGGCTGTTTTGCCCAACCGGGGCACCACTCATA
>JAQCMX010000070.1 GCA_028274885.1 Haloarculaceae archaeon | reverse complement strand
CCTACGACGATCTGCCGCTCGGTTCGGCAGCGGCGTTTGCTGTCGCCGGGATCGCCATCACGTTCCTGCCGCTTGCGGTCGTGTACGGCGAGCAATGGGGTGGAGCGTCGATGCAACAGGTCATATTTGCCCAGATCGCGGTGGTGGTTGGCGTGTTCGCCTGGATCCAGTTCGGTACCGACGCGTTCGAACGTGGTGCCTCCGCGGGACATCTCGCCCGGGAGACAGCCCTCGATGCGATGTCGGTCCCCGTCGTCGTCGTCGACCGGAGCGGCGGACTGCTGGACGTGAATCAGGCCGCCGAGGAGACCTTTGCCATCGACACCGCTCGATACCGGGAACAATCACTCGATGACATCGGGGACATCCCCGAAGATCCGTCGACCGGGGGGCCGGTTGCGCTCCCGACCACAGTCGGCCGACGCGAGTTCGTCGTCGAGCGGAGTGAGATCACCGACGCCGACGGTAACGCGCTCGGTCGCGCATACCGGTTCCGGGAGGTCACAGACAGAGAAACCCGCAAACAACGGATTCAGGTCCTAAACAGGGTGATCCGCCACAATCTCCGTAACGATCTGGACGCAGTACGGGGCTTTGCGGAACCGATCCGGGACGAGGTCCTCCCGGCCGAGGAGACGACACAGTATTTCGATCGGATCGGGACGCTCGCAACCGGTCTTGTCGAACTCGCGAGCGCGGTCGAACGATCAGAACGCGTGTTGACGAAGACACGCCTCGCACGGGAACCGTGTGATCTCGTCGAGATCGCACAGCGGGTTGCCGACGAGCAGACAGCCGCCGAGATCGGGCTGGAGACGCCAGACGGCGACGTCGAACTCCGATCAGACCGCGAGGCCGTCAGGTTGGTCCTTGCGGAACTGGTCGACAACGCCGTGACGCACACCGATCGCGAGACGCCGTCGGTGACGATCCGCGTCCGATCGACGACCGCTGGCGGACGGATCGAAGTGCGGGACGACGGTCCGGGGATCCCCGCCCAGGAACGGGCTGTGTTTCTGGACGAAGAGGAAACGCCACTCAAACACGGCAGCGGGGTCGGACTCTGGCTGGTTTACTGGGCCGTCACCCGTCTCGGCGGTGACCTGTCGTTTGCGGACAACGAGCCACGCGGAAGCAGCGTCATCGTGGACCTGCCGGAGTTTGGCACGCAGTGAGTCCCCTGCTGTGTACTCTGGAGACAGAAGAGCGCGCAGCGATGCTCGAAGGATCACCTACCCTTAATTACGCTCAGGTGTTGACCCTTACACGATGGACACTGGGTTCGAGCGCGCACCGGTCGGGATCCTCGAGGTGAGCGCCGACGGGGTCGTGCGAGCGGTAAACGATGCTGCGAAGACAATTCTCGCGGTGGTTCCGGACGATGTCACCGGCAAGGGGATCGACGCTGCGTTTCCGGCGTCCGTGGAGGGTCGCGTCCCGCAGGCCTTCGAGACGCCGCCCGACGCGGAACGGTCGTTCGAGGAGTACTACCCGAGTCTGGACCGGTGGCTGGCGGTCGATCTCGTCCCGGCAGGCGAGACTGTCTACGTGTACCTCCGTGACGAAACCGACAAACACCGGCGGACCAAGCGACTCGAGTCACTGGAGTCGGATCTCCACAGACTGACGATCGGCAACGAACTCATCGCGGATATTCTGGGCGAACTTGTCGCGGCCTCCACGCGCGAAGAGATCGCAGAAACTATCTGCCGGCACCTGGGCGAGACCGACATCTACGAGTTCGCCTGGGTCGGCGAGCGGGAGATCGGTTCCGGGGATATCGTGGTTCGCGCCGCCGCCGGGACAACCGGGCGCACACTCGACCGGATCAAGGAGGCACTCGATGGCGACGTGGAACTGCCCGAATTGCGGGCCGTCGAGCGCGGGGAACCGACCGTGGTGCCGTCGCTCGGGGAGGACGAGTCAGTCCCGAAAGGGATCCGTCGGGCGGCGTTCGCCGACGGACTGGGGGCTCTGCTTGCCGTCCCGCTGACCTACGGATCGAGCGTCTATGGCGTCGTCGGCGTCTACACGGCCGAAAAGCAGGGGTTCTCGGAGCGAGAGCGGCGGAGCTTCGGGACCGTCGGCGAGATGGCCGGGTTTGCGATCAATGCGACCCGGAACCGGTCGTTGCTGGTGTCCGATCGGATCGTCGAACTCACGTTCCGACTGTCGGATCCCGACTCGCCGTTCGTGGCGGTGGCCGGCGAGACCGACGGCCGAATCGACGTGACCGGATTGATCCCGCAGGGTGACCGCCTGCTTTGTTATATCGACGCCGAAGCCGAGCGAGAAACCACCGAAGAAATCGCGTCCGCGCTGGTGGATCACGGGTCTGTGATCGGGACGCGAACCGTCGCCGAGTACGAGGGAAGCGGGTCGATCGAAGTGTTTCTATCCACCGAGACGCCACTCGGACAGCTCGTCAGTCAGGGCGGGACAGTACAGTCCGCGACGTTTGGCACGGATGGGAATCGGGTAGTCGTCGAACTGCCGCCGGCAGAGGACATTCGCCGGATCGCAGACGCGATTACGCGTCGTTACGACGCCGAGGTGCTCGCCAAACAGGAGCGCCAGCGGGACGAACAGACGACCGCAGAGTTCCGAAACGCACTGACGAGTCGGCTGACGGACCGCCAGGAGGACGCCCTTCGCACCGCATTCTTTGCGGACTACTTCGAATCCCCGCGGGGGAGTTCGGCCGAGGAAGTCGCCGAGGCCCTGGGGATCACCGGCCCGACGCTGCTCCATCATCTGCGGGCTGGACAGGCAAAACTTCTGGAGGAACTCCTGGAGGCGACTGATCGGCGGGCCGACCCAGGGCGGTCAACCACCGACGGCTGATAGTCGCACAGTCACTTCGCCCGGGAGAAGCGATTGACGGCGATCTCAAACGGTCTCGAGACCGGTGATCTCGAACCTGGCACCGTCGGCCGCGGAGTCGGTGACGGTAATCGACCAGCCGTGGAGATCGACGATTCTGGCGACGATCGACAGTCCGAGCCCGGTCCCGTGGTCGTCGGTACTGAACCCGGGATTGAACACGCGCTCGCGGCGTGCTGACGGGATGCCTTTCCCATCATCAGCGACATAAAAACCGACCTCCTCCGCGAGCGGGCCGACCGTAACTGTCACGTCTGTGCCCCCGTGTTCCACAGCATTTCGGAACAGATTCTCGAAGAGTCGGCCGAGACGGTTGGGATCGGCGACGACCGTGGGTAACTGTTGTTCGACCACGAATCCGGTATCGTCGGTTTCGACGGTCTCCCACGCCGCTTCCGCTGCCGATTCGAGATCAACCGGTTCGTCGGGTTGGACGACGTCAGGTCCCCTGGCAAGTGTCAAAACGTCCTCGATGATCCGTTCCATCCGATCGTGTGCTCGGGTGACGTGCTCGAAGTGCCCCTTCTCACCGGTTTCGCGGGCAGCCCGTAAGCGGGCCTTGGCGACGTCGAGCGGATTCCTGAGATCGTGGCTGATCACACTCGCCACGTGGTCGAGACCGATCCCCTCCAGCCCCTGGCGTGCCCCCTTCGGAAGTGGGGTGAACACGAGCATCCCCTCGGAGTTTCCGTCTACAGGGATTACGCGCACGAGATACCGGGCGGGTGGCCCAGTCTCGAACGCCTGCGTTCCGGTTTCGATCAGGAGCTGGTCGTCGGCCGTGCCGATCGCGTCGGGGTCGTCCGGACCGAGAACGATAGAAAGCCCAAACTCGTCGAAAACAGATGCCATCCGCTGGCCCGTCTGAACGGTCCCGAATGTCCGCTCGAAGGCATCGTTGACCCGTTCGACCATCGGTGTTCCGTCGTCCCCGTACCGACAGATCGGATCGGGCCACTGTTCGAGTGACAGTGACCTCGTTGTCGCGTGTTCGTCGGTCATGTCTTGGATCTTCCCGTTCCCGGTGTGCCTGGAATCGTCATCGAAGGGGGTTGGTTCGAGAGCATCTGTGCAATGGCAATACCTACACTTGGTCGTATACTAATAAAGTGGTAAAGGCTAGTAATACAGAGCGTTCCGGAAACGCCCCCCCCGTTGCCATCTTCCGATACCTAGCCGGGGAACTCAGGCACGAACAGAACGAACGACTGTGTATGAACCGCCGACGATCGCAGTTCGCGGACGACCCTTCGACACACAAAGCAGCAGCGACCGACGAGCACGGATACGAAGACCCACCCGAATCGGTGTCGAGCGAGACGATCCTGGCAGTGCTCGGAGATGGCTACGCCCGTCGACTCCTGTCGCTTTTGATCGACAGCCCCAGGACCGGCCGCGAACTCAGCGAGGAAACCGAGATGTCCCGGGCGACCGTGTACAGACGACTCGAACGGTTACAAAAGAACGGCCTCGTCCGCACGGAGATGCAGATCGATCCGGACGG
>JAQCMX010000060.1 GCA_028274885.1 Haloarculaceae archaeon | reverse complement strand
GGTGAACGCGCCGGGGAAAAACGCCAGCACGATCGGTGCCTCCGACTCGACCGCCTCGGAGAGACTAAACGAGTCAATGTTGCCGTTTGCAAGCGGTGCGGTGAACTCTGGTGCGCTGTCACCTTCTGAAACCATAGAAGGTGTTCGATGTCGGGTATAATTATCGTTTTGAATGTAGTTTCCGGGGGTCGATCCCGAATCAAAAAGCCGTTGTGTCGAGGGGACGGTAGAGAAACACATGGTCGAGAACGTTATCTGGCCGGTCTACTTCGACGTGGACCGGTCCCGGAACGACGGACGGCGGGTTCCCAGAGGGCTCGCTATCGAGGATCCCACGGTCGACGAGATCGCACAGGCCGTCCAGCAGGTCGGCTATGACGTGGTTATCGAGCGCGACAAGAGCTACCCTCGGGAGTACGAAACCCGTGGCCGGGTCCTCGTCAAGGATGCTGACGATGCGACAAAGAGCGATCTGTTAGGAGCAACGGCCGCGTACATCGACGCCATCCGGGCATGAAACGAATTGGCTCTGTCGTCCGAACTGCCCAGGGCGTCGCGATCGTACGCAGCGAAGGCGAACGGTATCCGGACCTCGGAACCACAGTCGTCGACGAGAATTTGGACGAGGTCGGCGGCGTGGTTGACGTGTTCGGGCCGGTTGACAGACCGTACGTTGCTATCTCCCCCGACGAGCACGAACTCACCGCACTGGTCGGACGCCCGCTCTATGCGCGCAACTGACGACTGTCAGGTCTGCCATTGCCTCTGTTCGTACTCAATCAGACGGACACCAGCCCGGCCGCCAACGCGATCGCGGCGACGACGAGTGTGGCGCCGATACCGATCCAGCCCAGCGCGTAGACGGCCTGACCAGCCAGCACACGCCTGCCGGACTTGTCGGTCACAATCACGTCACCGTACTCGGGACCGGTGGTGACGGTTAGCTCCGGTTCGGACCCGCCACCTCGGCTCAGTACGTTGCCCGGAATAGTCTGTTCGACCTCGCCGTACACCGTGACCCGGTCGCCTTCCCGAACCACACCCTCTTTCTGTCTTTTCGAGCCGCTCGTCCCCGTGTGGTCTGCGGTTAGCGTCAGCGTCCCGGTCGTGGCGCTTACAAGCACCGGTCCAGACCCGTCGTCGAGGTAGAATGGAAGGACGTTTTGCGTAACCCGTGTGCTCTTGCTACTCCCCTGGCTCTCGTTGACCCGCTTGGTCTCGATAGACTCGTAGGCGAGACACTCGGTGGTCCCGTGCTCGGAGGTGAGACGACGGTCGTTCGCGGCAACGACCTGCCCCGAAACGGACACCACGCCGCCCGTGACAGAACCGGTCGACTGTTCGCTGGCCGCCCAGAGCAGGCGGGCACGCCGAACCGACTCCCGTGCGACGACGGTCAGGGCGAGTCCGGCGACCAGCGCCGCGATCCAAACCGGGATCGCCTGGATGGCCAGCGACACTGCGACGACGAGTATTACGCCGGCCACGACGGCAGCGTATATAAGCGCGCGCTTCGGGTTTGCCATCGCGTACCGGAGGAGCCACGTCGGATCGGTCAGCCGTCTGTGTGGTCTGGGCTCCATTTAGGATCCCGTTGCGAGCCACTAACATATAAATCCAATGAATATTGAGGCGGCAAAGACTCCGACCAGGGAGGCTCTGACGCCAGATCTCGTCGGCAAGTTCGACACAGACAAAGCCACTGCAAGTACGGTAGTACTCCCAAAGGCGTGTGATCCCCCTTCCCCTTACCTGCGCAGTTGCCCTCGGTCTTCGAGCACAGGGAACTCCTCCCGTCGCCGTTCGACAGCCTCCGGATCCAGTGTGGCGGTTACGAAACCCGGATCGTCGCCGGTTCCAGCCACGGCGGTGCCCCAGGGGTCGTAGACCGCGGAACGACCGAGCAACGAGGCCTGCTCGAAATCCCCGACACCGTTGACTGCAGCCACATAAAAGAGGTTCTCGACAGCACGGGCGCGTGGCAACAGTCGCCAGTGTTCGAGACGGGGGTAGGGCCAGGCACTCGGCACCAATACGAGAGTTGCACCGGCCTCCACGAGGTTGCGGTACAGCTCCGGAAACCTGAGGTCATAGCAGGTGGTCATTCCGACGGTAAATCCCTCGTACTCGACGGTCTGTATCGTCTCGCCCGGCGTCAGCAGCTCCGCCTCGGGGGAGTCATAGCCAAAGAGATGGTGTTTGCGATAGACCCCACAGCGTCGACCTGAGTCATCAAAAAACACCGACGTGTTTGCATACCCTGACTCGGCGGGGGTCTCTACCCCGTCTGCGGTCGAGGCACTCAGGTCTTCGATGACGCTGCCTGCAAGGATTGCCACGCTCTGTTCACCCGCGAGAGCGCCCAGACGCGAAAGCGTGGGCCCACAAACCGACTCTGCCGACCGAGCGTAGCTATCAAACGCAAAGTACCCGACAGTAAAAAGCTCCGGAAGGACGACGAGATCCGCACCACGTTTGGCCGCCTGTCGGACCGCATCCGTCGCACGCTCAAGATTGTCCGCACAGCCACCCGGTTGGATTCGAAGCTGGACGAGTACCACGTTCATGCTGTGTCTTTGTTGTACTACGACTCCGGACTCTCGATACCGAGGTCCGCATGGAGCGCATCGATCAGATTGTCGAATTCCTCCGGCATATTGCGTTCGAAAAATCGTTCGACGCCGGGTAATTTTCCGTCCACAATAAAGCGGTTCACCAGTGTGGTACCGCCCTCGCACGCCTCGAGTTCGTGTTCCCCCACGACCCCCATCAACCGCGATTTGCCGACGAATTCGACGTAATTGGGGGGTTCCCGGTTCTGGTCTTCTGTCTCGACACGAACGGATGTATCCACGACTGGGATCGGAAGACGGATTTGCCAGGCTGCTTTTCCGTCCTTTAGCGACTCGTAGTCTTCGACAACACTGATGGGGCGGGACCGCTTTTCCGGATCGGAGATAAACGCCCAGACCTGTTCGACAGTTGCCGGCACCTCGACAGTGCGTTCCACCCGGACGACCATGCCAACCGTAGTAAAGGGAGCCGTAAAAACGTCTCGTGGTGTCCGGGTAACGCGACGGTTTGAGGACAGCTTATAACCGAATGTGCGAGGGGATCTATCCGAGCGTGACCCGCCAGGTGGTCGATCGGGATCTGCCCCACTTTTCGATCTCGACTTCGTCGGTTTCCTCGTCGAGTTTGGGAAGGCGTGCACCGACCTGTTTCGAGGAGAGTCCAAGCTGCTTGGCGATTGTTTTCGAGCGGAAGTAACTCTCACCACGCGAAACACTATCACGGAGATACTCGAGAATGCGCCGGTCCTTTTCACTCAACTCGGACATACTTCACAGTACGGACGCAAGACGTTTTAATGGTTGGTTTACTTCGAGTTGTGCTGGCTCACTCGTAGATGTGGATGGCCGCGATTACAAGCGAACCGGCGATCAGAGCCACAGCGAGAGCGACACCCGAAACCAGTTGCATCGTGTCGCTGTGGTCGAGTGCCGAGGAGTACGACGTCGCCGCGACTGTAAGCGCCGCGATGACCGTCAGGACCGCAAACAGCAATCCCAGCCCGGTGCGCATATCGGAGTCCGTCTGTGTCTCTGCCATTACATGGTTCTTTTCCGGTTCGTCACTTAGATCACACGGATCTCTGCTGTGCAATCGACATCGTTCAGACGATAGTAACCGGCACAGCCAGTTCACCGACGTTACTTGATTGTGATGTGATCGGATTCCTCGTTGAGCGCGAGATTCGTCGCGATTTCGGCGTTCCGGACAGCATACTGTGCAGTCTGGTCGAGGCTGACGAGGACCTCACGGACCTGGAGAAGCTGTCTGTTGTCCATGTCCGGCAGATCCGAGAGGATATCCTGATCCCGGTCGTTGGTCTCGTTGAACCGCGTGCGGACCTCGATAGCGGTATCGTAATCACGATTGACGGCCGCGTCGACGGCCAGTTCGCTTATCTCGTTTACCTCCTCGGTGAAATCCCGAATCCTGCGCATTGTCGTCTGTTCGACGTTGAGCGCGTGCCCCTCGGCGTTTAGCACAATCTCGGCGATGTCCTCGGCGTTGTCGGCGATCAACTCCAGGTTCTTCGCGATAGAGCGGTAACCGATAAGTGGAAATCCATCGGTCAGTCCGACCGCCCGGGCCAGATTGGGATTCTGGTAGGAGGTGAAGATGAGCCGCAACAGTAGTACAAAGATCTTGTTGGCTTGGCGCTCCCGATTGAGCGCACGCTGTGCCAGGTCCGGGTTGGTGTGGGCGAGTGACTTGATCCCCTCGTTTCGCATCGTCGAGCCGGTGGATTCGAGTCGTTCGAGCAGGTTATCAAGCGTGAAATCCTCCGGATCGACCGAACAACGGATCGCGATGCTGTCTGGGGTTTCCTCGATGACACCGAGCCCCATCAGCTGTGTTTCGGCGTTGTAGACGGCGTTTATATGTTCGCTCTGGAGGGTTTCTTCGTCGCCAACCTCCACGTGGATGATACGCCTACCCAGAACGTACTGCGCCACGATCGCCCGTTCGACCGAGACAGCCCCGAGCCCGCTCACATTTATAATCGCCTCGCTTTCCTCCGACTGGACGGATTGGGGCATCACCGACAGCGTCCCTTTGCCGCCCATCCGAATCGACACCTCGTCGCCTTTCTCGACATTGTATTCGTGTGCCCACTCCGCCGGAAGGGTCATCGCAAGGGTCGACGGACCGAGCCGCTGGACCTTTCTGGTCTCCATACACACTGTACGTCACCGCCGATACCTTAATGTTATCCATGGGTCCTTAATTATTATCTGCGGTCTATCCCATACTTCTCAATAGTGCTGGCTGAGGGGTGAAACGGTCGAAACGGCGAGACAGCGACCGACACGGTGACAGATCGAACATGTACAAGGATCGTGAGCGGCCCTTACAAGCGCTACAGTGGCGCGCTACGACGATTACAGGGCTATTCTCAGAGATGGCCTTATATGTATCAGCTCCGGGAGAACAGACAGCGGTGGTGGGCTGGGTGTGTAGGTCATACTGTTGGCTGTAACTGATCTACGCTATTCGCCACCAGGTGGCGAAATTCCTGAAACACGTACAGCTAACGGTATCAGATGAGTTCCACGAGGCGACGTTCGTACCCGCTGACCCGAACGCGGTGCCAGCCACAGAGCCTCTCGTCGAGTTTGGCATCCCCGGTATCGACGCGTAATACTCCTGTTTCGTCGAGTTTGCGCCGGGATGCGACGATTGTTACCTCGGAGTTACGGATCACCGCGGGTGAGATTTGGTCATTCCCACGTCCAAAGACGAACCCCTGGCCACCGATCGGGGAGACGACTATCACGTTCTCCTCGCCGAGTGCACCCAAAATGTCGGATTCGGCGGCATCAGCAGCCAGTACCTCACCGTCACGGTAGACATCCACACCGAGTGTCGTACCGTCGAATCCGAGCTGTTCTTTGATTGCTCCGATTGTGCTACCCGGACCGAGAACGTAGGTGACATTCGAGCGGATACCCGCCGCGAATCGCTCCGCGAGCCCTTCGGTTGTGCCACCGGCGAGTTGTTTGCTTTCCTGTCGGTTTTCATCGACCGGGACCCTGGCGATTGCCCGGAGTTCCGTCCTGACCTCGCCGGTTCGGTACTCGTCCTCGTCGATGTCGTTTACCTCTGCCTGTTCGGTATCCTCGAAGGTGGCTGCGATAT
>JAQCMX010000055.1 GCA_028274885.1 Haloarculaceae archaeon | reverse complement strand
CACCGCTTTGTCGAACCGACCGCGGTGTTGCCGTAGGACACGTCCAGACGTGGAGGGACTGTAAAAATCACTCACAGCCCGTATCGGTGGGAACTGCTGCGTTGTCTCCAGGGACAGAGAGAAGCTTTCAAACCGCCCCTCGTCGAAGCGGGGGTATGTACGACCGGATCAAGGGATTTCGTGACTTCTACGCCGCGGAGATGGGCGCCAGACGGCAGGTCATCGAAACCGTCGAGCGTGTCGCCGGCGGGTACGGCTTCCGCGAGATTGGAACGCCAGCACTGGAATCGGCGCGGCTGTACGCCGACAAGAGCGGGGAGGCGATCTTGGAGGAACTGTATGCCTTCGAGGACCGAGGCGGCCGCGAGGTGGCGCTGACACCCGAACTGACCCCAACGGTCGCACGGATGGTGGTTGCCAGACAGCAGGAACTGTCCAAACCCATCAAGTGGTACTCGACGCGACCGTTCTGGCGCTACGAACAGGTCCAGCAGGGACGCTTTCGGGAGTTCTACCAGACCAACGTCGATATCTTCGGCACCGATGATCCCGCGGCCGACGCGGAGATCCTTGCGGTCGCGGCCGACGCACTCACCGAACTGGGGCTGACCGGGGCGGATTTCGACTTCCGGGTATCACACCGGGACATCCTCGGTGGCCTCCTCGGGTCGTTCGATACCGATGTGGACACGGCGGCGGCGATCCGCGCCGTCGACAAGCGTGAGAAGGTCGCACCCGAAGAGTACGCGGCTCTCATGGCCGATGCGGGTCTGACAGATGCACAGATCGACACGTTCGACGATCTGCTGGCAACACCCGCCGAGGACCTGGAGACGCTGATCGAATTTGCCGGGACTGATCGTGTCGAGACCGCAGTCGGGAACCTCCAGGACGTGCTCGCGGCCGCCGCCGATTTCGGCGTCCGGGAGTACTGTACGGTGTCGCTGACGACCGCACGCGGGCTCGACTACTACACCGGTGTGGTGTTCGAGTGTTTCGATTCGACCGGCCAGGTCTCACGGTCGGTGTTTGGCGGGGGACGGTACGACGACCTGATCGAGGGGTTTGGCGGCCAGCCCACGCCCGCAGTCGGGTTCGCGCCGGGCTACGCGACCCTCTCTTTGCTCTGTCAGCGCGCGGGCGTCTGGCCCGAGGAAGCGCTGTCTACCGACTACTACGTCCTGCAGGTCGGCCAGACCCGTGCAGTTGCGGCCCGGATCGCCCGCGAGTTGCGCGAACGCGGGCACGTAGTCGAATCGGACGTCTCGGGACGGAGTTTCGGCGCCCAGCTGGACTACGCCGACTCGATCAACGCCGAGACGGTGGTCATCGTCGGCGAGCAGGACCTCGAAAACGACGAGGTGACGCTCAAAGAGATGGAGAGTGGCGAGCAGGTGACAGCCCCGGTCGACGAGTTTCCCGGCGACTATCAGCGGCCGACCGTCGAGAAGTTCACCGGCTAAACGTGGCTGTCGGAAGAAGGAGACACCGACCGTCGTGAGCCCCGCCGGCGTCGATCGCATGACAGGGGAGCAGGGCGATCGAACCGGAGCCTACGACCGTCAGTGCCAGTACAGGGGGCCTATTCGTTCGTATCGTCGCGGTCGCGACGCTGCCGGGCGCGCTGTGCCCGGATGCTATCAGCGGTGTCGCGTCGGTCAGTTTTGGAGCGTGTCACGGGGACCAGCCGACAGGGCTCTGTCGGCGGCATCAACTACAGGCGGGTGTATAAAAAGCACACGAGCGGAGTTTCCGGGGCTGAAACGATGGGACAGAAAGCCAGAGCGGTCAGTCTGTGCAGTCGAGGGCCAGGGCGGTACTGTCTGTCTTTGCCCCCGCGGTGGCGGGTTCGTCAGTCACTGACCCCGCCGGCGTCGTCCGACTCCGGATCCGCCGCGGTGTCGGCTGGGCTGACGCTTCCGGTTCGGTAGCCGTGCAGATCCAGCGTCACGTGGTCGAAGCCGAGATCCGCGACGTGCTCACGGGCGGCCCGGACGAAGTCGGGGTCAAGCGCGGTCTCGAGTTCGTCCTCACCGACTTCGATGCGGGCCAGACCGTCGTGATCGCGCACGCGAAACTGTTCGAACCCCCACGTCCGAAGGAGCCGCTCGGCGCGTTCGATCCGCGAGAGACGGTCCTCGGTGACTGCCAGCCCCGTCGGGATCCGCGAAGAGAGACACGCCATCGACGGTTTCTCTGCCACCGACAGGTCGTACCGCCTCGCGATATCCCTGACTTCGGGCTTGGTGATCCCGTGTTCCAGAAGCGGCGAGTAGGCGTCGAGTTCCTCGACTGCCTGCAGTCCGGGCCGGTGGCCCTCGCCGGGGTCGGAGGCGTTTGTCCCGTCACAGACGACCGGGATCGAGAGCTCCTGGGCCCGGTCGAACATCGCACCCAGCCGCATCGATCGGCAGTGGTAACACCGCCTGTCGTCGTTTTCGA
>JAQCMX010000039.1 GCA_028274885.1 Haloarculaceae archaeon | reverse complement strand
CTGCTACAGTGGACAGTTAGGGAGGCGGAAGCTTTTGGTCGCTGTAGGCCAGTATAGCGAACATGGACCACGAGACCGCAGGGAATCTGTCCATGCGGGTGATCGAGACGATCGGCGACGCGGTCGTCACAGATCGCACATTTCTGGAGACTGTGATGACCGGGATTCTCGCCAGAGGGCACGTGTTACTCGAGGACGTGCCCGGAACTGGCAAAACACTCACCGCTCAAAGTTTCGCCACCACCCTCGATCTATCCTTTCAGCGAATCCAGTTCACCCCCGATCTGTTACCGTCCGACATCACCGGTTCGAACATATACAGCGAGGTGACCGGTGAGTTCGAGTTTTCGAGGGGCCCGATCTTCGCGAACGTCGTCCTCGCAGACGAAATCAACCGCGCACCCCCGAAAACACAGGCCGCGTTGCTCGAGGCGATGGCCGAAAAACAGGTCACCGTAGACGGCACGACACACGAACTGCCGACACCGTTTTTCGTCATTGCCACGCAGAACCCTGTCGAACAGGACGGGACGTTCGGTCTTCCTGAGGCCCAACGCGACAGATTCATGATCAAAACGGCAATGGGCTATCCCGACGCCGCGGGTGAGCGGCTGTTGCTCGACAGGCGCGCAGACAGGGCGGCACAAACTCCGAGTCTTGAACCCGTCATCGACGGGGAACGGGTCGCAGAGGTACAGCGGGTTCCAGAGACTGTTGCCGTGGACCCGCGATTGCGCGACTACATCGTCGAACTCGGCCGAGCAACCCGTCGCGATGATCGTATTGAGGTAGGTGTCTCGCCGCGTGGCATCCAGCGTCTCTTTGAGGCGTCCCGTGCCCGCGCGACCCTCTCGAGGCGTGATTACGTCGTTCCCGACGACATCAAACGTATCGCCGCCTCCGTGTTCGTCCACCGTCTGATCCTCACTCCGGACGCCAGTGTCCGTGGCATCGAGCGCGCCGACGTTCTGTCGGATGTACTCGAGAGCGTCGAGGTCCCTGCGGTAAGCGGTAACAGCTGATGTCCTGGGGCCACAGGAGATACCAGCCCCTCCGGCCGGCAATCACGGGCAACGACACGTGGCGAGGCCGACGCCTTCGACCGAGGTAGCGGCTGGGCCCCACCCACAGAGAGACGCCGGTGGATCGCCCTCAGCGGAGCGCGGCGACGATGAGGACGATTCCCGCGACGACCGCGAGTAGTGGGGCAACCGTCGGCGGTGCCTCGGGTGGTGTGGTGTTTTCGACGGTCGAGACCACACCGAAGGCACCGGCCGCGGCCAGCACCCCGACCAGCAGTGTCGCGCTGGCGTGTACCAGTTCAGTTTCCCGGGTCTCGGTGTGGCGACCGATCTCGGCACCGAGCGTGGTCCCGAACCGGCCCGTATCCCACACGAAGAGGCTGATAACTACGCCCCCGAATACGAGCCAAGTTGGCGCACCGACCGTGCCGGCAAACACTGTCGCCACGAACAGGCCGCCACTCGCCAGTGAGTATCCGGCGGTTTCCGTCGAGAGATAGCCCAGCGACAGCCACAGACGAAAGAGCATCACGAGCGCGACAGTCGTTCCGGCGAGTGTCGCAGAGGTGACGACCACCAACGACCCCGTGCCGAACATCCCAGCGAGATCCGACGCCAACTGCCGGATATTTGTCTCGATCGGCGATGGCAGCCGGCTCGCTGACTGGTTTATGAGTTCGGCGTATACCGGCTCTGCGACCGCCAACGCGACCACCGTTACCCCGCCCCCGATCACGACCGGACCCCACCGACGAGTGAGGTCTGTCGACCGACTCCGTGCGAGACCACGGAGCCCCCAACTCAACGCGACTGCCGTCAGCGAGAGCACTGTGACCACTAAAAGAAGGGATCGAAGGGCGACGGACGTGGCAACCGTCCGGACGATTGTGTAGCTGTCCGAACCAATGACACGCTCGATTTCGGCCGGTGAGTTCGACACCTCCACGATCGCTGCCGGGATCGACGCGACTGATGCGATCATAAAAAGCCCCCTCAGCCGTCCGCGAAACCGCGCTACACGCCGTTCGCGAGTCTTGCCCGCACCGCTGTCTCCGAGAAGTTCTGCGAACGGCAGCATCCGGATCGCAACCCCGGCTGTTAGGGCTACAGCGGCCACCAAGCCAAGCAACACGGCCACGCCAAATCTGTCCGGACCAGGCGATAGTATCGCAGAGAGGCCCGTCCCAATCATCTCGCCAGCGAGACCAACGGGCCTGTCATCTTCGAAGACGACTGCACCGGTCATCAGTATCACCCCCGCTCCCGCTGGCACGATCCCGGTCCGTAGCGCCACGTGGGAGTACCGCGCGAACGTCTTCGGCCCACCGGCGTTGCGGACGCCGAGTGTGACACCCAGTATCGCAA
>JAQCMX010000031.1 GCA_028274885.1 Haloarculaceae archaeon | reverse complement strand
CCGGGGAACGCCTGGGGCAGGACCACGTTTTTTGTCGTCTGCCAGCGGGTCGCGCCCATCGCGTCGGAGCCACGCCGCATATCGTCCGGAACCGCCCGGATCGCCTCCTGTGCAGAGACGATGGTGATCGGCAAGATGAGCAGCGTCAGTGTCAGCGAGGCTGTCACGGCTGTTCCAAACCCGAATCCGAGTAGATTTGCGAATATCGCGAGCCCGAGCAGCCCGTACACGATCGAGGGAACCGCGGCCAGATTCGCGATGTTGACCTGAATCAGGCGGGTGAGCCGGCCGACCCAGCCAGTGTTCGAGGTATACTCCTCGAGAAACACGGCCGTTCCGACACCGAGGACGAACGACAGTATCGCGACCATCGAGACGATAATGATAGATCCGACGATTGCCGGGAACAGTCCCGCCTCCTGTTCGAAGATCACCGACGGCGCGCTGGTCACATACGAGAGATGAAGCCACGATTCCGGTTTCGTGAACCCGAATTGCTCGACTATCGTCCGCCCGAGAACGACACCAGCAACGAGCAACACGGGGAGCAGGAGTCCAGCCACGCCGTCTCTGGCCGAGACAACCTGATGGACGTAGTTACTGACGACAGCCGCCGCGACCGCAAAGAAGATAACCATCGTTCCAGCAGGAAGCACTGTATCGCTGAGGACTGTCAGTCCCACGAGACCTGCAGCCAGTGGGATGACACCGACAATGGTGGCTGCCGGTCTCGACTCGTCTCTGGTGTAGGCGAGTGCCCCCACAGCCACGGCCAGCGGGATCGCAAACGTACCAAAGAAGATGAGTTCCTGGTCCGGATAGACGGTCACCTGCCATTCAAGCAACAGACGAAACGCGCGTTCGGCGACGGCAACCAGAGCTGCGCCACCGAGTGTGCCACCGACCAGATAGAGCGGGACGTTGGAGCCAACGGCGGTCTCGGGTGTGAACTGGATGGTCCTGTCACTTACTGAGAGGTCCACGAGGCTGTACACAGCAAGCAGAATGGTCGTGAGGGCGATGGCTGCCACGACAGTTGCCGCCGCTGCCGGAACGGTCCAGATGTCCTCGGCACTGACGACCCCGTAACCAGCGACCGACAGGGGGACGACGAACGCGAACGCAGCTGCAATGGGGCGACCGTCGTTCCGGGTGACGAGGGTCGAGGCGGTCACCGCAAGTGGCAGGCCAGACACCAGTAGAAACATTGTCTCGGATGAGGGATAAAGGCTCATCTGCACGCGCAGAAGCGTCCCAACGACCACGCCAACGAAGCCCGCCGGCACGAGGAGTTCTCCAAACACGGGACGCACCCGCCCGGCGAGGTAGGCGAGTCCGGCGAACCCGACACCACAGGTGAATGCGTAAAACCACACAGTCGGATCGAAGACGAAAAACGGGATGCCGAGTGCGATTCCGACGCCGATTCCAGCGAGCAACCGACCGATCAGACCGAAACCCACCTGACCGGTCTGTTCCTGACTCCCGCGAAAGACGACGTACCCGGTGACCGGCACCGCGACCACAAACAGATACGTGAGTTGCCAGGTGATCCCCGGAACCGGTCGGATCAGGGCTTCGAACCCGGTAAACACCGCGGCAACCGCGACGAGTCCACCGGCGAGCATGGCTATCACGTGCTGTGTCAGCCCCCTGTCACCGACACTGTACAGACTGAACCCGATCAGCGGCAACACGAGCGTGATATAGTACGTCAGGAGCCATTCGGGACTCGCATTCGAGAGATCGAACGCATCCATAACCACGTATGCGAGCAAAACGGCGAGCATCAGGATACCAAAGATGGACGCGCTAAACGAGATCGATTTGAAGATGCGGCCCTTTATTCTGCTGACTGTGCCAAAACCGACCCCGGTGTCCTCTCGTTCGACTGCCATTTCAGTACTCCTCCCGGTAGCGTTGTGCGACGAGGTCACTCAATACGTTCATAATCAGTGTGACAATGAACAGTGCCAGCCCGAGCGCGAACATCCCGTCGTAGGGGAGCGATCCACCCGCAAGGTCACCCTGTGCGATGTTTACCATCGCGACGGTGATCGTCATCCCGTTGTTGAGCAAGACATCCGCAGGATTGAACATCGGAATACCGGCAACATCGTTGACCGGCGGCATGTTTGCGTTGGCCCCCATCGCGACGACGACGATCATCGTTTCGCCGATGGCCCGTGAAACGGCCAGGATGTACGAGGAGATGATACCGGAAATCGAGGCTGGAATGACCACCCCCGTCGACACCTGGTACTTCGTCGCTCCAAGCCCGTAGCTTGCCTGTCTGAGGTCGTCCGGAACCGCGCTCATCGCGTCCTCGGAGATCGAAGACACCATCGGGATCGTCATGATTCCAATCATCAGTGATGCTGAGAGTGCGTTGAGGCGACTGATGTTTGGCAGTATGGTTGCCTCCAGTGCTGGTGTCACGTACACGAGCGCGAAGTAGCCGTAGACGACTGTCGGGATTCCGGCGAGGATCTCGAGCATCGGTTTGAGAATAGCGCGGGTCCGCGACGAGGCGAACTCACTCAGGTAGACCGCGGTTAACGTCCCGACAGGCAGCGCAATGAAAGCCGCGGTAAACGTCACGGTCAAGGTTCCAATCACCAGCGGAACGATCCCGAACACCTGCTGATTGCCCGCCGGGTTTGGACTCCAGTTCGTTTCTGTGAGAAACTCCCGAACCGGCACCTCAGAGAAGAACGCGAGCGAATCGGCGAGTAACGTGGTGAAAATCGCAATCGTTGTCAGTAGGGTAACCAGCGCACAAACGACAAACAGACCGGCGTACGAGCTTTCCTTTAGCTTTTGTAGCCTGCTTCTTCGGGTGATATCCGGGGGTTGTGTTTTGTTACTCACTCTTACCCACCACACTGTACGATCCGGTGTGTCCGGTCTGTTTGTCGATCTGTCCGGTCTGTATCGCGGTGCCCCCGAACATCACTTTCTAGTTCTGCGCAGCTTCGATAGCCTCTTCAAGCTTGCTCATCTGTTCTTGCTGGACCTCTTCGGTCGCTGGCACGTACCCGACCTGCCCGGCGACGAGGTCCTCGTTGGTGGTCTGCTCGACGAAAAACCGGGCAAACTCCGCAACGTGGGTTTTGGCGAGTGAAGACCGTGACGGGTAGGTAAACAGCGGTCGGGAGAGGGGCTGGTATTCGCCGGCTGCAGCCGTCTCCAGGCTCGGCAGGGTCGCTCCACTGCCGTCGTCGATAGCCACCCGCGAGATCTGGTCCTGGTTCTGGAACCAGTACGCAAAGCCAAAGTAGCCGATTGCGAACTCGTCGTTCGCCACGCCCTCTGCGATGGTCGCGTCGTCTTCAGTTGCCGAGTAATCGCTCGTGTGTCCGCGCTCCGAACCCGGCACATTCTCGATGAAGTAATCGTAGGTTCCGGAGGTGTCTGCGGCCCCGAACCGGTTGATCTCCTCGTCGGGCCAGTCGCTGTTAACTTCGCTCCAGGTTGCGGCGGAGTCGGCCTCCCAGATCTGGGCGAGTTCCTCGACGGTCAGGGTCGGCGGGTCGCCGAGGAAGTCGTTGTTGTTGTTGAC
>JAQCMX010000029.1 GCA_028274885.1 Haloarculaceae archaeon | reverse complement strand
CTACGGTTAACGAAAAGGTTCAGACAATGTCGCAAAGAGAGACACTGCGTCTGGTAGACGCCACGGTCGATGCGCGTACGTATCCAGCAATCGAACGGACGATGATGGACAAAATCGGGGATGGATCGGCGGATCCAACGATAATGTCCTGGACGTTCGGTGACGAACTGTTTCTGTCGGTGGGTCCGATTCAGGACGCTGGGCTGATCGATACCGACCAGGCTAGCGAGTACGGTATGCCATACTCGCGCCGGTACAACATGGCCGGATCTGTGGGATTCTTTCAGACAGACCACACACCGACACTGTACACCTTCTTTCCGGACCAGGGCAAACGCACGCTTTCGGAAGTCATCGCGCTGGCGGGCGAATCGATGGTCGATGCGCTGACAGAGGCGGGTATCGAACGGGCATACTACGAGGGCGGTGACATCGAACTCGAACCCGAAGACGGCGACAAGCGAGCGACGAAAATCGGCGTCGCCGGTTGTGGCTGGGACAACGGTGTGTGGGCCGTTTTCACAAATGTCATAAATAAGACCTTTTCGCCCGAGGAGTTCGAGATGATCGACGAGCTAATCGGGTTGCCAAAGGTCAAGTTCGAAGATAAGGACACTGACAGCGTCGCGGGCCGAATGGGATCGATGGAAGACGAAGCACCCGGGGTCGATATCGATAATGTCCTGAACACAGCAGCAGAGAATATCGCGGACAGGATCGGGATGACCCTGTCAGACGGTGAGTTGACCACAGACGAACGCGAACGCATCGACGAGCACGCGGAGTTTTATGGATCACAGGAGTGGTTCCAGGGTGTCTCGACGGCGAATCTGGTCGCGGATGCAGCGAACGAGGATCGTATCGCGGAAGTTGCCTACAAGGCCCGGAAGCTGGTCAAGGCAAGCGTCGTGGTCGATCCAGACGACGAGATCGTGGATGCGATGTACACCGGTGATATGTACCACAAGCCCCGCGTCGAGGCACTCGAACGGTTGAACGAGGCGATAACCGGTGTCGAAGTTACCGACGAGGGGAGATTGCTCGAAGAACTGGAACGCGTGTTTGCAAGTGATGAGTTCGAAGTTCCGTGGATGAGTGCCGACGACTTCCTGCAACCCCTGAAGCGGGTGCCCGGCAACCTCGTGTCGGTCGACGAGTTCGAACGCAAGTAGTTCGTCTCAGTTGGTGGGTTCGAGACAGACGGGTACTGTCCTGCTGGGGGTGTGCCGATCGCCACGCACACCATCCAGCTGGCCGATATCTCCGTCATCGGTGCTGGCGTCGCTTATCTCAAAAAGCAAACACGGGCGACTCGAACTCGATTGCCGGAACGCCGGTTTTGAATATCTCCGAGGCCGATATTATCGTGATCAACAAGCGCAGCCTCAGTCCGGGCCTCCCTGGCATCCCCAATCCGCTGTTTGTGGATGAGAGCATGAGTATGCTCTTTGACGACGCAAAGCAGTCCGTGCAGGACCTGCTCAGCCAATACGCACTGAGCGGACTCGGTGGAACACCCACCGCCGTCGGACGCGGCGGCTGTGCTGTGACCGTTCCGTCTTCTTTCTCCAGTGCAACCGAGAACTCAACGATGCCAGCAGCGTCCACAACGCGGATGTTTCCGACGGCTGCCGTTGTGGTGACAGTCTCTCCTGCAAACACCATATCCTGAAACCGGAGATCGTACAAACGGACATCCGGCGGTGAGTCGAGTTCCCGGACCACTGTCTGAAGGAGATACGAACAGTTCGCGGGTCCCTGGTTCAACAGGTTGGGATAGCCGTGGTCGTCTACCGCCTGCTTGTCGAAGTGGACGGGAGAGGGGTGATTAAAACGCGCAGCCAGCAGTCACGTGTCGATCCAGTGCCCCAGGTTAGGCTGAGGGATAGTCGAAAGGGATAAAAACACACATACTGAATTGCCGGTGTATCGGATGCTCGCGAAAACCGGTCTCTCTGCCGGGATTGGTGTAGGATTGTCAGTGTAATGCACAGCAACCGGGGACAGAAGATGCCAGAAACAAACAAGACGTTCAGGGTAGACGCACCGGCAGACGAAACCTGGGAGTATCTGACCGAGATGGAAAATTTCGCCTCACATCTCCCCGGATTTGTCAGGTACGAACAGGAAGACGAGACCACGTCACTCTGGACTGTGAAGATCGATCTCGCAATGTTCTCGAAGGAACTCACCTTCGAGGTGAACGTACACGAAGAGGAGTACCCGGTGGCAGCGTTTACTCTCGACCCGATAGATCAACCCGCAGACGCGAAGGGATCCGTCGAGTTCGATGCCGTCGACGAGAGCACAACAGAGGTACAACTCCACATAGACGGTGAGGCGACCGGTCGAATGTCGCCGTTTCTCAACAAGGTTATCGGGAAAGCACTTGAAAACGTCAGCGAATCGTTCGTCGAGAACTTGGAGAACGCGTCAATCCAGGCCGAGTCAGGATAGCAAGGACACTCGGGCGTCAGGCCCAGGGCGAGGACAAACAGAGATGGGGTCGAAAAGCACCCAAACCATCACGAAAGGTACACATCCCCTTGCGGCAGCCACGGGTGAACGCGGCCGGGTAGAACGCAAGCACCACCGGCCCATCCTCCAGTGTCTCGGACAGACGGAGTTCCGCGAGCTCTGCCGGGTCCGTGCCCCTGGTCACCGGGAGTGTGAAATCGGGAGCGGTATCACCATCGTCGATCGTGCGTATCGCCTTCGGTAGGATCCGGAATAACCTTCCCGGAAAGGGACAGAGATGAATTGTCAACCTGTGTAGCATTACGGGAACGTGCGCGGGGTGTGGAGGTAAGATTCAGGAACGTAGAGACCAGGAACAGCATATGGACGAACAGATCCCGGTCAAGACCACCGAAACGATGTGCAAAATCGTGGACTGCCTCCTCAAATTGAACGGGGCACGGTTCACCACGATCGTTGATGATCTCGGGATAGCACAAAGTACGCTCCACGACCATCTACAGACGATGGTGTCTCTGGGGCTGTTGGTAAAACGTGACCACGAGTACCGTGTCAGCACACGGTTTCTCGACATCGGGGAGGGGATCCGGCGTCAGCGACGCGTGTACCGTGCGGCCCACGACGAGGTAAAAAAGCTCGCGGTGGAAACCGGCGAACACGCCACGTTGATGATCGAAGAGGACGGACAGGGCGTTCTCTTAGACGTCCAGAAAGGGGAAAGTGCAGTCGAGATCAACGCATACCCGGGTCGGCGACTCCCGCTTCCGGCACATGCACCGGGGAAGGTGCTACTGGCGTACCTACCCGAGGAGCGTATCGAGCAGATCCTGGACGAACACGGATTACCGCGATACACTGAACAAACCATCACGGACCGGGAGAGGTTGTGGACTGAACTCGAACGGATCCGCGAACAGGACTACGCGATCGACGACGAGGAACTGATAAACGGTGTCAGGGCGATTTCTGTCCCGATCCGGAGCCGGGAACAGATCTGGGGTGCCATCACGATCGGTGGTCCGACAAACCGGATGCAAAACGAGTTTTTCGAGACGGATCTGCTGGAATCGCTCATGCAGGCGACCAACGTGGTCGAACTGAACCTGAGTGTGCATCTCTGAGTGTCCCAACTGTTTTAATATGTATCACACATATGCGGGGGCATGGAGGACCGAATCGAACAACTCGCCACGAAACTACGCGCTGCCGACCAGGGGGTCGCGTTCACCGGAGCGGGCGTGAGCACGGCGTCTGGGATCCCGGATTTCCGGAGCGAAGATGGAATCTGGCAGGACCACGATCCACAACAGTTCCACATCCGGGCGTTCGAACAGGATCCCGCCGGGTTCTGGGATGGGATGCTCCCGGTGTATGACGACGCGTTTGATGTCGATCCGGAACCGAACCCGGCCCACGAGGCCATAGCCACCCTCGAAAAACAGGGCCACATCTCGGCGGTCATCACTCAGAATGCTGACGAACTACACCAGAGTGCCGGATCCGAGGACGTCATCGAACTACACGGAAGTATGCAAGAGGTCGTCTGCCAGTCCTGTAAGAACCGCAAACCGTTTTCAGATGCGCGCTCGCGCGCCGAGAGCGGCGAACTTCCGCCGGAGTGTGGCGACTGCGGGGGTCCGTACAAGCCCGACGGGGTTCTCTTCGGGGAGGAACTGCCAAAACGCGCGCTGTACAAGGCCCACGCCCTCGCAGAAAAGTGCGACGTTTTCCTCGTTGCTGGATCCTCACTGACCGTCCAGCCGGCGGCCGGTCTTCCCGAAACTGCGGCAAAGCAAGGCGCCACGCTCGCTATCGTGAATCTCGAGCCAACACCGCTGCATGACGTGGCCGATTACACGTTCCGCGAGGACGTGACGAGCGTGTTGCCAGCGCTCGCCGAGAGTGTATGAGTTGGCGGCCGGGGCTGGTCGTCGTGTCTGTGTTCGACACGTTCGGTTCTGGGCCACGGTGACGCCAACCCATCTCAATTGGCGGTTCCCGTGGCAATCAACAACGTTCCGAGGATGGTCATCGATAACGTAATAATAATAACAGTAGTGAAACCGCCAGTGTAGGAGACGCTTGCTGTCCCGAGGGGCGGCATCGCCAGTATTGCGATCCCGCCAGAAAAGTTGAATACACCGACGATTGCAGTGTCTTTGTCTGTCGAATACACACTCATTATGAGCGGCAGAAACAGCGTCGCGGTACCGCCCAGACCGAGTCCGATGAGACAGATTGCGACTGCAAGTACTGGGATTGTAGGGACAAACAGCAGGGAAATCCCGGCTGAAACACAGAGAAGTGATGCGAGCATCGCGCGTCGCGGGCCAACGATATCGCTGATGTAGCCGGCACCGATCCGGGAAATGATGCTGACACCGCCGATCAGACCGAACGCGGTCGAGGCGGTGGTTTCTGTCAGCCCTCGAACAGAAAACAGGTCGACCGCGTACGCGGCGAGGAGCGGATACCAGGCAAATGCAAGGGCAATGCCGACAAACAGGAGCCGAAAGGACCGGGTCCCGCCCAGACGAGCGAGCCATGCGAGGATCTCGTCGGTCGTCGCACCCGACTGTTCCACCCAGGGTGGCCGTCGGCAGATAAGAGCAGTGAACAAAAACGAAATCGCGGTCACAGACATGACGATGAGAAAGCCAGGCCGAACACCGAATTCAGAGAGCACAAACTGCCAGAGCGGAGGGACGAGCAACAGACCGAGCCCGTTACCGACGAAGATGAGACCCGTGGCAGCGCCGCGGCGCTTCTTGAACCACCGGGGGACGATCCCAGCAATAAGAACAAACACCGTGCCCAGTGAGATCCCAAGGATCATCAACACGATCGTTAGCCCGATCACAGAGGAGGTCACGTACAGCGCCGGAGCGATGGCAGCCGTGGCAAGTGTACAGATAAGGAGGATCCGCCGGGCCGAAAAGCGTACCCCGAACACACCGACGATACCGGACCCAACACTGAAACTAAAAAGCATGAGTGAAAAAACCACGGAGAGGGCAAGCGGGGAGGCGCCGAACATCTCGCTGAACGGTTCGCGAAAAATACCGTACGAAATCGGGGTAGCGAAGGTAAATACCATCGCAACGGCGCCGGTGATTGCCACGACCCAGCTGTAGGCGCTGTCCGGGTCTGCCGAGCGATCACTTAGCATGGATCGGTGTTAATCAGCCTCCATCGAAGGTGTTCTGATCCTTGTATAGAGCGCACGGCCGTGGGCGGCCCCGGATACGGATCCAAGACACCGGGGTCACGTGACCCCGCCGAATACGGTTAGATGTCGAATATCTTCCGGGCGTTCTCGTGGAGTAGCTTTCGCTCGACCCTGTCACCGAGTTCCATGTCGTCGAGTTGGGCGATCGTGTTGGGGTAGTCAAGCACCGGATAGTCGGTGCCGAAGACGACCTTGTCCTGCCCTCGCGTTTTGATGAAGCTCAACACGTTTTCCTCCCAGTACTTCGGAGCGTGCGCGGTCGCACCCATGTAGACGTTGGGGTGTTTCCAGGCCATTGCTTCGAGTACCTGTGACCACGGCCAGCCGGTGTGACAGGCCACGATATCGAGGTCCGGGAAGTCCAGCGCCAGGTCATCGAGAAGAATCGGTTTGCCGTGGCCGCTTGGCATCCGCATGGCCGAGTGACCAACCTGCATCAAGACCGGAACGCCCAGTTCTGCACACTTCGCGTAGAACGGGTAGAACTTGCGGTGGTTCAGGGGAAGATCCCACCCATACGGTTCGAGGAGACCCGCAATAAATCCGTGGTCCTCGACGTACTCCTCGAGTCGTGCAACACCGTCCATCCCCTCACGTGGGTTGATACCTGCCATCCCTTTGATTCGGTCGGGATACGCCTCTGCGAGCTCGCGGACATCCTCGTGGGGGACATCGATCTCCATGCCGCCGTCAGGATTACCAAACTTCAGCGCCGGCATAAATATCTTGTCGATGCCGTTCCGGTCCATCTTCGCGATGAATTCGTCGACAGGCATCCCCTTGGAGGGGTCGTACATATCCTCCATACCAAACACCTGTGCTGCAACTTCCTGGGCCTGGGAGTTGTAGTACCGTTCGGTTCCTTCGGTCGTAAAGATGTTACACCAGACGTCGATAATACGGTCCTGTTGTGTGCTCATGAGTTCCACCGCGTATGTCGGTACGAGCACTTCGACCAGGTGTGGTATAGATTTGTTGGTACCTGTGCCAGGTCCGCTCTACACAGGCTTACTTTGGGGTACCGACCGGCGATCAGTCCTGGCGAACCGACAGGGTGTGCCGACATAGGGCCGGGGGTGGACGGTCCACGAGACCTCGTTTCGTGTCGTCAGACCGACAGGGCTGTGCGGGTCAATCACAAAACGAGTACGGTTGGATCCGAGCAACCCGCGACAGTCCATTCATGCTGATTGTGGTTATCCTGGCGGATATCGCTGCGCAACGGCATGTGACACATATGTGGTGTTGTCACGGCGGTATGGGCTCGAAATAGTCCCTATCAGTCGTAGAGATGGCGGGTGATAACCGTCCGGTTGATCTCGTTTGTCCCCTCGTAAATCTGGATCCCCTTGGCTTCGCGCATGTACCGTTCGACCGGATAGTCCTTGGAGTACCCCCGGGAGCCGTGGATCTGCACGGCCTCTGTCGCCGCCTCCATCGCGGCGTCTGAGGCAAACGTCTTTGCGATGGCTGCGTCCTGTGTGACTCGTTCCCCGGCGTCAAGTCGGGCGGCAGCCTGATAGGTCAGTAGTCTCGCCGACTCGAGATCCATTTTCATATCCGCGATTTTGAACGAGATGCCCTGATTGCTGCGGATCGGTTCGCCAAACTGCTCGCGTTCGTCCGCGAACTCCTTGCTTGCGTCCAGGCTCCCCTGGATAAGTCCTGTCGCCTGCGCAGCAGCACCCATGCGGCCGATGTCTAAGGCCTCCATGATATACCGGAATCCACGCCCCTCCTCGCCGACGAGGTTGTCGGCCGGAACCCTGACGTCGTTGTACTCGACCTCGTTTTCGACGACCGCATCACCTTCCATACAGGGGATATCACGGACGAACTCCACACCGTCCCGCTGCTGGGGGTGTGGTATCCCGAGGATGCTTACATCGTCGTGGGCGCCTGTGTTGTCGGTCCGGGCCGTAATCAGGAGAAGGTCCGACATTGATCCGTGGGAGGTCCAGACTTTATGCCCGTTGATAACGTACTCGTCACCGTCGCGTTCGGCGGTCGTCTCGATGGCGTTGGCATCGCTGCCGGCCTGTGGCTCGGTCAGTGAGACGCCTGTAATTTGATTTTCGGTGTAGATGTCAGTGAGCCACTCCTTTTGACGCTCGTTACCGAACTTCAGGAGGGTGTTGCCGACGAGCGACCCCGAAAGCGAGACGACCCCCGCTGGGATCTTCCAGACCCGACAGAGTTCCTCGACGGCGACCACGAACGACCGATAGTCACGACCCTCCCCGCCGTACTTCTCCGGAATAGTCACCCCGTAGAGGCCTGCCTCGCCGAGTTTGTCGATAATGTCGACCGGGAACTCGCCGCGTTTCTCGTAGTCCTCCACGACGGGTTCGATTTCTGACTGCACAAACTCTCTGACCCGTTCGCGGTACGCCTCGTGTCGTGGTTCGAGACCGATGTGTTCAGACATAAATTTTTCCTGTGATCAAGACCGTATAGTGATATTCGGACTACCTTGTCTTATACCTATTGGCAAGCTGGCGTGGATCCCTGTAACATCAGGCGGCCTGTTCGGGCGGGTTGCTACGCATCGGTGTCGGTATAAGTGTTAAAACGGAACCGAGCAGCTGTCGACGGGCGGCTGCGACTGGAGTTGTGACCAGAATTATTTGCCTTCCCACTCCGGTTCGCGGTCCTCTATGAACGCGGCGATCCCCTCACTGGAGTCCTCGCTGGCGAACAGACCGAGAAACAGTTCGAACTCGTGGTCGAGCCCCGCAGAGAGGGGCATCTCGTGGCTCGACTGGACGGACTGTTTTGCGTGTCGGAGAGCGACAGGGCTGTTCGAGGCGATCGACTCCACGACATCGGTGACTGCCTCGTCAAGAGTATCGGGATCGGCAACCTTTTCGACGAGTCCGATCTCGTCGGCCTCCGTTGCGTCGATCGGGTCGCCGGTCAGCACCATCTGCATTGCCTTGCCCTCGCCCACGAGGCGGGGCAACCGCTGGGTTCCGCCGCCGCCGGGAAGGAGTCCGAGTGTGACTTCCGGTAAGCCAAACAGCACAGACGAGTCTGCGATGCGGATGTCACAGGCCAGTGCGAGCTCGCAGCCACCACCCAGCGCGTGTCCGTTCACCCGCGCGACCGTCGGGAGTGGGTGGTCTCCGACCTGTTCGAATATCCGCGGTGTCTGGCCTGCTCTGCGCTGTTCGATCTGTGTCCGCTCTTGCATCTCCTTGATATCCGCACCGGAGAGGAATACGCTGGACTCGGAGGACGCGGTGATGACGATGACGCGTGCGTCGGAGTCTTCGATGGCCGCAAGGCTCTCGCGTGTCTCCTGTCGTAACGTCTGGTTCATCGCATTGCGTGCTTCGGGCCGGTCGAACACAACCGTGACCGCGTGGTCGACCGGGTCGTTAGGCTTGACTTTGACGTGTTCGAAGGAGTCGTCGAGGTCAGCAAGCGACATTCTGATTGCTCCCTGTTTTGTGTGTGTTTTGCGGTTCAGTACGGCGGATCGTCCTCTGACACGTGGCAGATTTCATTGCGGGACAGATACATACTCACAGGAAGAGAAATTAAACGTTGTGTCCGACGGAACCGATAAACGGTGCCCGAACCGTGGTCGTGGCGTTACTCGTTGTAGGAGCGTGGCAAATTGAGCGAGTTCTGTGCGATGTGGTTGAGGATCATTTCCTCGGAGACGGGGCCGGTGCGCTGGTGACGCGCGACACCCCATGCGGCGGCGACGCCCATATCCTCGCTGGCGGACATTCCGCCGTGGGTGGTCATCGCCGCCTCACTGGCTTCCCACGCCGCCTTGCAGGCGAGATAGTTGGCGATATTTGCTGTTTCGCCGATATCACCGACCTGTTCGTCGTACTGCCAGGCGGCCTGGCGAACCATGTGTTTGCTCGATTCCATCTTCGCGTGGGCCTCCGCAAGCGGGTGTGCGATGGACTGGTGGGCCCCGATCGGTTCGGACCAGACCTCGCGGTCTTTGGCATACTGGACGCCGAGGTCGAGAGCCTCCTTTCCGGCACCCCAACCCGAGAGGGCCGCAGTAACACGTTCGACGTTGAGCATCGAGAAGACCTGGTACATCCCCTTACCGACTTCCCCGAGCACCTGATCTTCGTCGACGCGCACGTCGTCGAGGTACAGGTCGTAGGTCGGTTCGGGGTAGTAGATGTCGAGTGGGATCTCGCTGTACTCGATTCCGTCGGTCTCGGGGTCGATGATGAACATCGTCATCCCGTCGAACTTGCTGTCGACCTCCGACAGTGGCGAGGTGCGGCAAATCAACAGCAGTTCGTCCACCATGTCCATACCGGAGATCCACTGTTTGCGGCCGTTGATGACGTACTCGTCGCCGTCTTTCTCGGCCATCGTCGAGATTCGAGAGGAGTTCAGTCCGGCGTCCGGCTCTGTCATCCCGAGTGCCCAGACGGTTTCACCGTCCGCGATTTCGGGAAGATAGCGTTCCTTCTGCGCCTTGGTGCCGTTCTCGACGAGGGTGATGCCGCCAAACACCGTACTCATCGTGAATCGGAAGGTGGCCTCCCACGCGTGGGCTTCGCAAAGCCCTTCCATGATGAGTGCAGTGTCGAGGAGTCCGAGACCTTGCCCTCCGTACTCCACGGGGAGCGGTGCACCGAACCATCCACCTTCGGCGAGGTCGTCGAACAGCTCCGTCGGGGGACGGTGCTCCTCGTGGACCTCCTGCCAGTATTTTTTATCGTACTCATTAGCAATGCTTCGGACAGCGTCTTTGATCATTCGCTGTTCGTCCGATAGTTCGAAATCCATATACTTGCTGTTGGTCCTTGTCGGTATAGACTTTTCGGATATCCACGCGGGCAGCGAAGCATCCTGATACTGACGGCTATAACTTCGTGAGCATATTCGACCCCACGGAGGATCGAAATTGCTCATGGACTTATAGCCGTTAGTACGAGAGCCGATGACAACAGGTCGCGCCCGCCCGGACAGCAATCCCGCGGGGGCCGACGGTGTAACGAACCGGCCGGAAGACGGGTTACCGACGTGTGACCGGCTCTGTCAGCAATCGAAACCGATAGCCGAAATACCAGCGGCATCGGCATGAGGTCGGGGGACAGCCTTTCGAGAAGGTAAACGTTTTTAGCTCGGCTCGGATGGGCTTGAGTATGACGGAAGACGTCATCGGCGTCATCGGCGCCGGCACGATGGGGAGTGGTATTGTACAGCTCGCGGCTCAAAACGGCTACGAGGTCGTGATGCGGGACATCGAAGCTGACATCGTGGCTGATGGGCTCGAACGGATCGAGGAGGACCTGGCCGAGGCCGAAAAGCGGGAGATCATCGAGGATGCCGACACGACCTTCGAGCGCGTGACGGGGACGACGGACCTGGAGGAGGTAACGGAAGTTGCAACGTTCATCGTCGAGGCGGCACCCGAAGACCAGAATCTCAAGCAATCGATCTTTGAGGAACTGGACGCTCAGACGGATCCGGATGTCGTCCTCGGATCGAATACGTCGTCGATCTCGATCACCGAAATCGCAGCGGCGACGGACCATCCCGAACGTGTTATCGGCACTCACTTTTTTAATCCACCGGTCAAAATGGAACTGCTCGAACTGATTACCGGTCACCACACCAGCGACGAGACGCTCGAGCGGGCGGAGTCTCTCGGCGCTGATCTCGGCCGCAATGCGATCGTGGTCAATGACTTTCCCGGATTCGCCACGTCGCGGCTCGGACTCGTTCTCGGGATGGAGGCTGCAAGGATGGTACAGGAGGGGGTTGCATCGGCCGAGGACATCGACACCGCGATGGAACTCGGATACAATCACCCGATGGGACCGCTGAAACTCGGCGACTACAACGGATGGGACGTTCGTGTCGAAGTGGGCGAGTACCTCGCGGAGGAACTGGGTAGTGACGTTTACCGGCCGCCCCAGATAGTCAAGCAGATGGTACGGGCAGGCGATCACGGCGTCAAAACCGGTCAAGGGTTTTACGACTGGGACGATCAGTAACTGACAGGTTCGGCGTCTCGGGGTGTCTCGTACATACCCATGAGACGCCGTCGCCGCCTGTGCCTACTTTGGCGTCACACTGTACATCGAGACCAGTCCAGCAGTCAATTCGACCCAGCCGAAAAACGACTGTTCAGCCCCTTCCGGACCGACAACCACCGCTTTGAACGCCCCCCGATCCCCCTCACAGATTGCCTCCTGGACCCGGTGTTCGATACCTTCGTTTTGCATCTCCCCGATCCGAGCATCGAGAAATTCGAACACCGCATCGCGGCCCTGATAGACATCCACGTCATCGCTCGTGTGGCCGTCGTGTTCCCAGACCTGCCTGTGGACCCACTCGACGTTCTCGTGGAGCGCGGTCACCGCCGTTTTTGCGTCGCCGCTGTCAATCGAGTCGAAGTAGGTATCCTGGAGAAGACGGCGCAGGTCATCACCACTCTGGATCACGGATGTCATATCGCCCCGTACTGGTCTCGCCGTATTAACTGTTTTCCCGTAGTGTGACCGATCTCACCCCTCGACTGGGACTGTCGCCTCTATCTCGATGAGATACTCGGGGCCGGCGAGTTGTTCCACGCCGAGGACTGTGTGGGCCGGGTACGGTTCCTCGAATTGCTCCTGGTAGACAGCATTGTACCCCTCGAACCGCGAATGTGGATCGACGATGTACGCCGTTATCTTCAGAACATCCTGA
>JAQCMX010000022.1 GCA_028274885.1 Haloarculaceae archaeon | reverse complement strand
AACACTGATTTATTCTTCCATCAGCGAAAGGCTCTCAGATGAACGGGTATCGAATTTCTGCCCCTGTGACCTGTTGCCGCGGTGTGCATGGTAGCCTACCGTACTGCTTCTTTCGGAGACGTCAGACACTCCCGACAGGGTCTACTAATAAACAAGGTACGGGTAAAAATTGAATAACAAACCTACCCTTGTTATTCTGAGTTGCACCGGTCCAACTGCACCGACGCCCGTGGCTTCGCCGTATTTCAGTAGCACCGCACCCTGTGTCGCGGTTTTTACCGGGGACACTGGCGTCGATGGATATCCGGAGTTCACGAGTGCGTCCTCTCCGTATTTCAAGATTGTTCGAGAGGCCTCTTGACGACAGCTCAAACACGGGTCCGGGTCCGGAAATCGTCAACACCAACGAGGTAGCAGCCAATCTCTTGATATGGAACCCTACAGCTACAGTCGGACGGGTTTCGGATGGCCCAAACTGTACTGTGTATCTGTCTAGAGACAGGTCTGACCGGTAGTGACCCGACTAACGCATTAATCACTGTCCGAGACTTTCGGATACTGTCATCGTTAATGAGTGAGAACATTAGGTATATCTTCAGTAATATTAGTCTCAAACCCAACGACCAAACTTATATGATACAATACTGACTTTCTTTAATATATTGGAGCGGTAATTTTACACGCATACTTTTGTGAGCATCTCGCATTCTAATCGGTTCGCTTCCGCTTACCGAATATCGATTTCTACTCTTGTTTTCCGCAGTTAGGGACTTGCTGCGCCCCATGTGCGTTCTATGGCCCAATCCGACAGAATCGGACACACCGTCGGGGCGCGAAACGAGTGTTTCCCTCTTTCGAGCGCTCTAATCGAAAGACAGCACTGTATTGTTCTTACCCACGTGGTTATAGTTGACATGTGTCACGATACGACGATGTCGGACAACATTTATTATATTTCGGTAGGAAACGAATACCATGGGAAAAAACGTTAAGATAAATGCGGTTGAGACCACCGCCAAGCTGTTAGAGATACTCTCACGTGAGGGGGGAATGGGCGTTGGAGAAGTCGCGGAGAAGGCTGATATGCCAAAGAGCACTGCTCACGATTACCTACGGTCGCTGGACGAGACGGGATATCTAGTAAGGAATTCGGATGGATATGTTTTGAGTACCCGCCTTTTGGAACAAGGGGCCCGTCGACGATTGGACATGGAGGTTTACCAGACGGCAAAGCCACAAATAAAGAAACTCGCGTGGGAAACGGGGGAACACGCCACCTTAATGATCGAAGAAAACTGCGCGGGTATTCTTCTGTCGACGATGATGGGGGATGACGCTGTTGAGGTGGTTGCCAACGACGGGACCCGAACGCCACTGCACGCCACCGCACCGGGCCGGACGATTATGGCGAACCTTGCAGAAGATCGCGTCAACGAGATTCTCAACTGCCGTGGGCTTCCCCAAGTGACGAAGCACACGATAACAGACCGTGATGAACTCATGAGCGAACTCGAATTAATCCGGGAACAGGGGTACGCGTCCGAAAAGGGAGAGATAATGGATGGGATGCGTGGTGTCGGTGCCCCGATTATTCGTCGCGACACCGAAGCAGTCCTCGGTGCAGTTAGTGTCTATGGCCCAATAAGTAGAACGAATAACAAAGAATTCGAAGAGACGATTCCTCAGTTACTTATTGAAGCCGCGAACGTGATCGAACTGAATATGACGTACTAAACGAATTCGTGTTCAGTGTCTCTTCTCGCCACTTTCTGCAGCGTCTAATGAAGTTCGCCTCACATTGTATGTCGCCAGTGACCGATCTAGATAATTTGAGTCGGAAAAGGAGAGTCACCTGTCTGACTCAGGTAGCTTCGGGAGTCCATTCGCAGGTAATCATGAGAAAGATTGAATACGCTGTCTGTGTTTGTGATTGACGGGCAGTGAAACAGGAGTAACTATAATGTACAAAAAACAATGAGTTATTTAGTCAACGTTGACATCGGTGGTACACACACTGACGGTGTCGTTATTGACGAGCAGGGAGAGATCACTGACGGGAAGGTAGCGTCCACGCCGGACGACTTCTCAGCGGGATTCTTCAGTTCACTGGAGGTCATGGCGAACAAGCTGGGAACGGACATTGAGGGACTTCTCAACGACACAGAACTCGTCTCACACGGAACCACGGTCGGAACCAACGCCGTTCTGGAAGGCGACGACGTGGATACGAAACTGGTCACAACGAAAGGATCCGAGTCGGTACTCTCGATGATGCGCGGTGCTGCGGGACGAACTAGTGGCCTTTCGGTTGAGGAGTATCTTCATATGCAGGAGGTGACGAAACCGGACCCGTTGGTCTCGAAAAAAGACACCTACGGACTGAACGAACGTATCGACTGTATGGGCGATGTAGTCGTCGAGTTTGACGAGGAGCAGGCCCGCGACATTGCCGAAACAATCGCCGAATCGGATGTCGATTCCGTCGCAATCAGCTGCCTGTGGTCGTTTCTTAATCCGGATCACGAGGAGCGAATGGAAGAAATTCTTGAGGAGGAAATCGATAGCGATGTGTTCTTGACGCGGAGTAGCGACTTGACACCGACATGGGGCGAGTACGAACGGACTGCAGCGACCGCAATCAACGCTCTCATTGGCCCGTCAACCTCAGAGTACATCGAGAAAATCGACGACCGCCTCGAAGAACTGGGATACGACGGGACACTGCTCGTAATGCAGGTTGGTGGCGGTGTCGCCCCAGCTGAAGATGCAATCCGCGAACCCGTCCGAACGATCGACTCGGGTCCGGCTGCCGGGATGACCGGCTGTAGCTATCTCGCGGACACGCTGGAACATGACAATATCATCGCCGCCGACATGGGAGGCACGAGCTTCGACGTCGGTCTCATCACCGACGGGGAACCGATTACGAAGGCCACCAACGTGGTTCGCCAGTACGACTACAGCATTCGAAACATCGACATCGAGTCGATCGGGAACGGCGGCGGTTCCATCGCGTGGGTCGAGGAGAATACCGACCGACTACGCGTCGGTCCCCAGAGCGTGGGTGCAGATCCCGGGCCTGCGTGTTACGGGCAGGGCGGAGAAAAGTTCACCGTGACCGACGCAGCCGTTCTTTGTGGCTTCATCGATCCGGAATATTTCCTCGGAGGCCGCGAGTCGCTGGACTTGGACAGTGCGAAGGCGGCTGCCGAGAGCCTGATGGACGCCACCGGAATGGAACTGATGGACGTTGCCCGCGGGGTAATCGAAATCTCCAACGCTCAGATGGCGGACCTCATTAGCCAGCGGACGATTAACAAAGGGTACGACCCACGTAATTTCACCGTCTATGCGTACGGTGGCGCGGGCCCGTTGTACCTGCCGTCGATCGCCAACCGTCTCAGCGTCGACGAAATCATCGTCCCGACGGGTGACTCCTCATCTGTCTGGTCGGCGGTCGGCATCTCTTCGTCCGACGTGCTCCACCGCAACGAGGAATCGAACATGCGGACGTTCGCTCCTTTCGACCCAGAGGATATGACAGAGCAGTTTTCGACGATCGAGGACGATATTCGGGCAGATCTAGAGTCTGAGGGCTTCGACGACGAGGACATCCGTCTGGAGCGGTACGCGAACCTGAGCTACGGACTGCAGGTTCACGAGGTCACCGTACCGGTTCCGTCCGGTGAACTAACCGAAGACGACATGGGCGAAATCATCAGCCGATTCGAGGAGAAGTACGAGCAGCTCTACGGCGAGGGCGCCGGTGCGAGTCAGACTGGCTTCGAACTCGTCACGCTCCGCGTTGACGGCTACGGCGAATCCACGAAGCCGAGTCTGCGTGCCGAAGCCGCAGAGGCCCACACTGATGGTGGCATCGTCGAAACAGAAGAGATCTTCTGGCCGGCAGAAAACGAGTATCTCGACACGGCAGTGTACTATCAGGATGACATCGGTCCAGGGATGGACTTCGATGGGCCAGCCGTCATGCGACTAAACAACACGACGGTGGCCATCCCTGAGTCAGACTCGGGCGAAATCGACCAGTACAACAACATCATTATCCAATCATGATTCCAGGACAGATTCGCGACGCGACGGAGAATCAGCAGCAGTGCGGAGGTAACTATGGCAACTGACGACCAAGGCCACGAGGGATCCGACGTCTGGGAGGACTTCCAGCAGGGATACGTCCCCGAGGACAATCTTGACATCCACCCCGATCTGGATCTTCATGAACAGTACACGAAGGATATCGACACGGTCACGTACGAGGTGCTTCGCCACAGGCTCTGGACTGTCAACGAGGAGCACGGACAGACGCTCGAAAACGTCTCTGGGTCGCCGGTTGCGTATTTCGGGCAGGATTTCAATCCGACGCTGATGACACACGATGGGGAAGTCGTGTTCAACGGCCCGTACGTGCAGCTGTTCTCACCGATTGCGGAGTTGCAGGTGAAGTGGATTCTCGAAAATCGGAGCGACAACCCGGGCATCGAACCTGGTGATATCTTCATCTCGAACGACCCGTGGGTCGGCAGCACACACCAGCCTGACGTGTTCTTTGTCGCACCGATTTTCGTCGACGGAGAGCTGTTCTGCTGGATCGCAAACACGCTCCACCAGTACGACATCGGCGGCAAAAGTGCGGGCAGTTTCGTTCCCGGTGCGAGCGACGTGTTCGAGGAGTCGACACCGATTCCCCCGATCAAGGCCGTCGAGGGTGGTGAGGTCCGCAAGGACGTCAAGCAGATGTACCAGCGCCACTCGCGGATGCCCGATATGGTCGGGCTGGACTTCAATGCACAGGTGGCAGGTCTGCAGGTCACACAGGAGCAGATCCACGACCTCATCGACGAGTACGGTGCCCAGACGGTCAAGGGCGTGATGGACCGCATCATCGAGGACTCCGAGACGAAGTTCCTCGAGAAAATTCGCGAACTGCCCGACGGCACTTGGCGCGCCCGCGAGTTCATGGAGGGCTCGAAGACCGGTGACGACGACCTCTACGTGGCGGAACTCCAGTTGAAAAAGGAAGGCGACACGCTCACCTTTACGAACGAAGGGAGCGCTAAAAATGAGGGCTCAATGAACCTCACGTACGCGGGGTTCCGAACGGCTATCTCCTGTGCCGTGAATCCGATGCTACTCTACGACCAGCTATGGGTCACGAGTGGCGCGTACCGTCATATCGACATCGACACCGATCCAGGGACGCTGAACCGGGCGGAGTATCCCTCTGGCGTCAGTTGTGGCGGCACGCTGAGCATCGAACTGTCCATCGCGTTGATATACGACGTGATGACACGGATGTTCTCTGCGTCTGACGAGACGCGAGACGAGATCATCACAGACCCGCTGGCCGGGCTGATTGTCCTCTCGCAAGCCGGCATGGACCAGTGGGGCAATCCGTTCGGTACGATGAATCTGGACGTGATGGGCACCGGGTTCGGCGCGCGGACAGACAAAGACGGTATCGACGTCGGTGGTATCCTCTTCTCGCCAAAAGGGAAACTTCCCAACATCGAGAACAACGAGCAGGACTACCCGATGCTGTACCTCTACCGCCGCGAATCGGAGGATTCTGCCGGTCACGGCGAGTTCCGCGGTGGCGGTGGGATGGACTCCTGTTTCATTCCACACAACACCGAGGCTATTCAGACTGTTGTGGCCGGGAACGGTGGCGTCACGCCTAATACGCGTGGTATCGGCGCATATCCCGGCGCGCCGATCCGGAGTCGAACTGTCGACGGGTCGGACATCGAAGAGCGGTTCGAGAATCAGGAGATTCCCGGCGATATCGAGGAAGTCGACGGGGACATGGAGACGTATCCGCCAAAAGCCGAGTTCGTTCAGGGCGCGATTGACGTCATGGAGACGCGCTCACCGGGGACCGCCGGTTACGGTGACCCGCTGGAACGTGACCCCGAGAAAGTACTCGAAGATCTAAAAGAAGAGATCGTAAGCGAGGAAGCTGCAAACGACATCTACGGCGTCGTGTTCGATGACGACGACGAACGGACAGTCGACGAGCAGGCAACGGAAGACCGGCGGGAGGAACTCATCGAAACACGTCTCGCCGAGAGTACAATCCCTGCGGAGGAGTAACCATGCAGATTCAGAAATACCTCGATCTAAACGAAGAGGAACTGACCATCTCGTGTCGGAAATGCGGCGAAACGCTCTGCAATGCCGACGAGAACTACAAAGAGCACTCAGCGATGCGAACCGGACCTGTTACCGACGCTGGTCCAGCGTTCGAACCGCCAAAAAAACTGCTCGGGCAGGACCCCAACCTCGAATTCCGGCAGTTCTTCTGTCCTAGCTGTGGCGTCCTGTTCGACCACGAGTTCGCTCGCGAGGACGACCCCATTCTCCACGATATCGAGGTTGACGTCGATTCGATAAAGGCCTGACGCGGTCGCTTGCGACCAATCCCGCTCATCGCGGCGGGATTCTGTCCCGTATCTATTTATTACTGCAACCTTTTGTGTCGGTCAATGCCGGAAAATTCGGAGTACTTAGACCGGTTGGTCAACGAAAGTCAGCTCCGGGAGTACCTGACTGACGAGCTCGAACCGTCGGACACGTTTGACCTCACATACCACGAGGGCGGAAACTCGAACGAGGTCCTCTTTGTCACGTGGGACGACATTGACCTCGTGCTTCGGCGACCGCCGCCGGGTGAGACGGCGAGTACGGCACACGAGATCCTCCGAGAGTATCGGGTTCTCTCCGCGCTCCAAGAGACACCTGTTCCTGTACCACGGACGGTTCTTTCGTGTGAAGATACCTCGATAATCGGTGCTGAATTCTATCTCATGGAGCGTGTTTCGGGAGAAGTCATCGGCGATGCGGAACCCGAACGGTTCGCGACTCCGGAATATCGGAGACAGATCGGGACGGAACTCATCGAAACGCTGGCACACATCCACACGGTAGATTATAGAGCAACCGGACTCGGGGACTACGGCAGTCCGGAGGGGTTCACACAGCGGCAAGTTGACCGCTGGACGAAACAGATGGCTTGGCTGTATGAAGACAAGGGGCACGACCGGCACGTTTCCGACCTCGAATCGCTCCGTGACTGGCTCATAGACAACGTCCCTGGGTCACACCCAAGTACGCTCGTTCACGGCGACTTCCGACTCGACAACATGCTGTTTGGGACTGGGACACCACCCGAACTCGCGGCAGTTCTGGACTGGGAACTCAGCACGCTCGGTAATCCGTTTACAGATCTCGGATTCCTGCTTGCTCACTGGCGTGACCCGAAAGACGCGGTCGAGCCAGCGATCCCCGAGTGGACGTCCCCTCACACGGACCACCCTGATTATCTGACCAGGGAGCGACTCGTCGAACGGTATGAGAAGTTGACCGGGTTCGAGTTCACGAACGAACGGTTCTACCGAGCGCTGGCCGTCTTCAAAGAGGCGGTCGCCGGTGAGATGTTCTACGCTCGGTATCTCGACGGTGAAACGAGCGACCCGCTCTACCCGCGGATGGAACACCGTGTACCGTCGATGGCCGAGCGCGGTCTCCGCATTATCTCCGGCGAAGAGTCACTGTAGTTGCGACAGCGCAGGTAAGTCGAACCGGCGGCACAATTAAGACGTTCGCCAGTCACCGTCTCGATACGTATGAGTCAATTATACTTCGAGGACATTGAGGAGGGACTGTCCCGAGAAGCCGGCGCGTACGAGGTGACGCGCGAGGAGATAATCGAGTTCGGTGAGCGGTTCGACCCACAGCCCTACCACGTCGACGAGGAGGTAGCGAATGAACTGTTCGGCGGTCTCATCGCGAGTGCGTTGCACACACTTTCAATCTGTCAACGTATTGTCGCGGACACGCTCTTCCGCGACTCCGTGACGAAAACAGGCGCCGGGTTCGAGGCCGTCCAGTGCACAGCACCCGTCTACGCTGGGGATACACTCTCCGTCCGCATGGAGGTGCTCGAGAAGTTGTCCCTCGAGAGCTATCCGGACCGCGGTCTCGTCCGCATCCAGTACACCGGACTCAATCAGGACGGGGAGGAAGTCCTGTCGACGGTCGCGCTACCGTTTTTCGAACGCCGTCGGGCAGGCGAGGACTGACGCTCCACAGGCCACGCGGTAGTTTTAAAACGTACCGACAGCATACAATTGTCATGGATGTCAAATCAAATCCCAGTGACGAATACCTTCACAAGCCGTTGGACCGTCGTCTGTGGAACGAGAGTTACTTTTTCGATTTCAACGACGACGACGTCCGGGGATTCACGCGACTGGGGTTCCAGCCCCACGAGCGGCGTGCGAACGCGTGGTTCTACGTGGTCTACGACGACGAGGTGTACTGGTATCGCGACGAAAACATCCCCCTCGAACGGACGTTTGGATTACAGTCCGAGACGCCGGAATTCACACAGCGGTACGAACTCAACGACCCGTACCAGGAGTGGGCAATATCGGCGTCCGGAACCTGCCACGTCGCGAACGACGCGCCTGGCGTTTTCAACGGGACCGAAGAGCAGGTGATGGTTGAAGCCGATCTGACCTTCGCCGACCCGCTACACGACGCGCTCGACATCGATCTGCTCGTCGATACCCAGTATCACTACGACCACGCGGGTCGCGTCACAGGGACGCTCAGTATCGGGGGCGAGGAGATTACTGTTGACGGACACGGGTACCGTGACCACTCGTGGGGCTGGTTCCGTGACTGGACCCCGGGAAAATGGGGGCACATGGCGTGTTTCGCACAGTTCCAAACTGGTGACTGTTTCACTCTCATCGCCTCGACGGATCCAGATGATGAAGTACATCACGTTTATGGCTATCATGCGAACGGTGAGACCACACGGCCGATTCGTGACGCATCGGTCGACTGGAACGACGGTCACGACCGGGAAAATCGTGCTCGTGCCTGGGCCGAAGGCGAGTATCCCGACGTCGTTCAGTACACGCTCGAATTCGATGACGGAACGGAAATCTTCCGCTGTCAGCCGTCACACAACATCCCCATCGGATATGAGGACCGCAACTGGGCGCTGTCCGACCCCGACGGACCGTGGCTCACGAGCATCACGAATCGAATGGCGGCTACCTGTCGCTGGGAAGGACGCGACGGTCTCGCTTGGCCTGAAGAACTCCTCTCTATTTGAGTTGAGTGTCGTCCCGAAGAGCAGACGGGAACCTAAGCGGACACATTTCGGAGGCCGAGCGTGTCTGTTCTGACAGTTCATCGACGACATAGCGGCTACGCATCCCGGTCCGCTCTGGCATCACCGTTCTCGCAATCGCTCTCGTGTCTTGCTGGCCGCCTCTGCAGATTGACGTAATCTATCGAACGCTAAAAAGGGGTTCTGACTCGGTTGTTTCTCAGTGTTCGTCCAAGTAGCTCGCGACGGACTGGGTATTGTTGGTCGCCCGGATAATCGGTTGGACGAAGTCGGTCGGTTTGATTCGGGGGAACTCGAGTGTTGGATCATCGAAGACGTCTGCGATGGCGTTTTCAAGCGCGTCCTGATCCGACGGGTCGAGGCCGATAACTGCGTTCGCGAGTCGGTCGAGTGTCGATGTCGAGGTGATCGGGAGGGCGGGACGGAAATAAAAGTCACCGGAGAATTGAATATCGTGGATTGTGCCGTCGTCGTTGAATATGACACCTGCTTTGATTAGCTTCCGTGATTTATACGCTGCAATCCCGATATCGAGGTCATCCGGGGCCTCTTTGCACAGCTCCGCAGTCGAAATCCGATTTATCCAGGAGTCGCTCTCGAAGAACGGTGTCATCTCCTCGATGAACTCTGCCTCGTCGTCCGTCAAGTCCTCATCGACGATCTCCTCGTCCTCGCCGATGAGGCGCTGGACGTTCTCCTCGACGAGAGCGTCGATCATGTCGTCTTTCGTGACGTCTTTTCCGAGGTCCGCAAGAATGTCCGAAATTGGTCGCATCCGAGAGGTTAGGCTATCGGTGTCTTTATCCTCGAACTTCTCTCTCGGCATGTCAATGGCTTCGTCCATCAGTGCCGAGTACTCCTGCGGTGGCGCGTCCCAGATGGCACTCGAGACGATTGCCCAGTACTCCGACTGAGGGAAGTTCGTCGCAGCGCAGGCCATCACCTTGTACCGATTGTCGTCCAGGACAACCTCCGCGTCACCAATGGAGCGGTACTCGCCGTCGAGTCCGACTCTCTGGAGTGCCGCCGCGTTTGCCTTTCCGTTGAGTTCGTCGAAGTGTCTGAGCAGCGAGTTCTCATCCTTGTCGTGTTCGTCGTGCTGGTAGTATACGAGCACGAGGGGAATCGCCGGCGTGAACACACCGCTGCCACCACCACCACTGTGGTAGACACGTCCCGCAGTAACGTCGTTCTCCCGGACGAGGTCCACGTCAAGCTGGTCTGCGTCCTCGTAATTCCCGAGCGCGAGAGAGGGCTGGTCTTCCGCCCACCTCAGTATCACCACTGTGTCCTCGAACTCGTCGTTACGCATCTGGGTGCGCATCAGCGACGCTGCTGCGCCCCACGTGCCGATCGTTGCATCGTCAATGTCAATTCTCCTAACCATGTTACTACTTCCACCGAGACAATATACTGTGTTTCCGGAGGGATATTAAACCTTCTCCCGGCAGTAGGTCGGCTCAGATGAGTGAAGTAGTCCTAAAGGTCTCTATTCGGGCCCGCCTCAGGGCGACCGGACGCGTTCACTGTTGTCGACGCTCCATTCCTCGACGTTCCCGCGGACAATTTTACCGCTCGTACTTCGGGGGAATTCGCCTTGGTCGACGAATTCGATATACTGGGGGAATTTGTACCGGGCGATACGGCCGTCCATGTGGTCGAGTACGTCTTCAGATGATAGTTCGCTGTCCGCTCGCTTCGAAATGTACGCCTTCGGAACCTCACCCCACTCATCATCCGGAACTCGGACGACAACTGCCTCCGTTATCGCCTTGTGATCAATCAGTACGCGTTCGAGTTCCGCCGGATAGATGTTCTCGCCACCGGACTTAATAAGGTATTTTCGGCGATCGACGAAGTCGTATGTCCCGTCCTCGTTCCGAACAAACATATCGCCCGTCCGGAACCAGCCTGCATTGAACTCGGACTGGTTAGCCTCCGCGTTGCCGACATATCCGCTGAACACGGTCGGCCCGCTGACTGCCATCTCGCCGTATTCACCGTCTGCGACCTCGTTCCAGTCCTCGTCGATAAGTCTGACCTCACAGAGTGGCCCCTCGGACTTCGAGAGGTCCGCCGTCCCCGGGCGGGTACCGACGGGAATCGTGTCGTTGCTCAGTGGGGGGAACCCGACTTCGGTCGAGCCGAAGGTGTTGAGATATTCAGCATCGAAAAGCTCGGTGAGGCGCTCTATCTTGTCCGGATCGACGAGATCGGCCAACGCTCCGATTTTCTCAAGCGACTCGTACGCTGCCGTGTCGATGTCGTTCTTCGATGCGTACTCGAGGATACGATCCACGACGCCCGGGATGAACAGGAAATACCCGGTATCAGCCTGTCTGTGACGTTCCAGTACGAGTTCGGTCTTGAACCCGTTCACTATATAGAAGGTCCCGCCGAGCAGCGTGACGGTGAGCAGGGGTTCGGTCGAGATCATGTGGAACATAGGCCCCCATCCCACGAAATCTGGACCGACGTCGCCCGTGACGTGCCACGCGAGTGCGCGGTAGAGAAGGGTATCGTGGCTGAGGACCGCGCCCTTTGGAAGTCCGGTCGTCCCGGACGTGTACAGAATCGCCAGTGCGTCTTCCCGTGTAACGGGAGTCGTTGGTTGCGGCGGCTCTGTCGAGCCTGAAAATACGAGTGAGTCGTAATCGAGTGCTTCGCTTGACCCATCAAAAGCGACGACAGCGGGTGTGAGATCGTCGCTGTTTTCGATCCAGTCCGCTTTCTCGTGCTGTTCGCTGGAAACCACGACGACATCGGGCTGTGCAATCGACAGACAATGCAGTAGTTCCTCTTTTGCTTGCCGCCAGTTTATTGTCGACACCATCGCACCGAACTTCGCTGCCGCAAACAGGACTTCGGCGTATTCAGGCCGGTTTTCGGAGATGACGGCGATACTGCTTCCACGGTCGAGTCCCCGATCACGGAGGGCGTTTGCGAGCTGATTTGTACGCTCGTTGAGCCTCCCGTAAGAAATGGCCGTATCGTCTTCCGCGACGATTGCCGTCTTCTCGGGGTTGTTCCGGGCCTGTTTCTCGAGCAGTTCACCGACGGTGTACGAGTGGACTCGCCCGACGTGACGGGCAGTATCCGGCACTCCAAGGTCGATGTTTGGCCTGTCACCAACTGGCATAGTAACTCAGTGTATCGTCGCTACTGTCATAATCCTTTGTCCAGTCGCGAAACCCGGTCGGATTCCTGTAGCTCTCTCATCTCTTCGTCCCGCTACCGACCGCCGATTCCGCCGCCAGGGCCACAGATTTTTAACCTTGAGCTACGAGCTATCGTCATAGACGTATGCCAGATATTACTACAGAGTCGCTGTCATCGTACCTTTCCGGGCGACTCGCAGACGGCGACGTGACGGTCACAGACCGGGTCGAACACGTTGAGGGGTGGTCACGTGATACCGTCTCATTCACTGCGTCATGGACAGAGGACGGTGCAGGTGTCGAAGAACGACTCGTCGTCAGAGCGGAAAGCGAGGAACAAACGAACGCCGACCTGCAACTGTACGGGGAGATCGAAACGGAATTCCACGCCATGGACGCGGCCCAGTCGGTTGATATCCTCGTGCCGGAGACGTACTGGTACGAAGACGACGAATCCCACCTCGGCGGTCGGTTCTTTCTTGTCGAGCATATTCCCGGCGAAGCGCCAATAACCTGGTCGCCGAAATGGCGCTCCAAACTGAGCGACACGTGGGAGTCAGACGATCGCACACTCCCACATCAGTTCGTCGACGCAGCGGCCGGTGTGCACTCGATAGACCCGGCAGGTGTCGACGGCGTTGAGGACGTTCCTCCAGATGAGATAACCAGGCGCGAAATCGAGCGCTGGGAGTCGCTGTACCGAGAGACGGTGCTCGTTGAGGAACCCCTCATGGAAGAGGCTCTCGAGTGGCTGAAACGCAATCAACCGACGGTCGACGAGACGACGCTCGTCCACGGCGACTTCCGTGTCGGGAACATGCTCGTCGAGGACGAAACGGTGACGGGAGTGCTTGATTGGGAGTTCGCGCGGGCAGGCGACCCGCTGTTCGACATTGGCTACGCGAGCATGGACTACTACGCCGGTAAACTGGTCAACGAGACCGAGCGACCCGAACTCGCCTGTTCGCTGCTCGAACGCGACTGGTTCTACGACGAGTACGAGGAGCGAACCGGCCGAACCGTGACGCTGGAACGGGTGAAGTTCTGGCGCGTCCTCTCGATATTCCTCGTCATCACGATGTGTATCGGCGGGATGCGCCGCTATCACGAGGAGCGCTCAGATGACGTCCGCAACGTCTGGTTCCAGTACATGCTCCCTGGGCTCCGTGAGTCGCTCCTCGGCCACATCCGCGACGACCGGACGTAACGACCAGAGAGTCCGCGCTGCTCCGCGAACCGGCGCGTTCTCACCGTCGGTGAAAAGGGGGCCGAGGAGCGTGTTTGGTTTTTTATGCCGGCACGAGACTGGGGGAGACAGAGCGCGGCGAGCAAAGAGGTTAGAACGCCTGCGTCACGCCTTCGCGTTCGCGGAGGTCCGTCCGTCGGAGCTTACCAACGGGGTTTTTTGGTAGCTCGTCCACGAACCCGATTTCACGGGGATACTCGTACTTTGCGAGGTTCTGCTTGACGTATTCCTGGATATCTTTTTTTAGTTCGACGGATTGCTCTTCGCCCTCATTCAATACGACGAACGCTTTCGGCACCTGCCCGCGAGTATCGTGCGGGATGCCGATGACGCCGCAGTCAGCGACCGCATCATGACTCACCACGCTCTCCTCAACCTCTTCCGGCCCGACGCGGTAGCCCGAACAGAGGATGACATCGTCTTTCCGACTCACGAAGCCGAAGTAGCCGTCCTCGTCTTTCACCCCAAGGTCCTCCATCAAGTGCCACCCGTTCTTTCGTTTTCTGGCTGTCTTGTCGGGCTCGTTCCAGTACTGCTTGAAACACACTGGATCGTTCTCGTAGCGCACGGCGATTTCACCGGGCTCATCGGACTCGTCGACCACTTCCGCTGTTTTTGGGTCGACGATTTCGACATCGTGACCGGGCGCGGCTCGACCCATCCTGCCTTCCCGGTACTCCATCAACTCGGCACAGTCTCCAATGATGATGTTCGCCTCAGTCTGGCCATAGGCCTTCTGGATAGTCGCACCGTCGAACGTCTCGGCGGCCCAGTCAACGACGCTCTGGCCGACCTCCTCGCCGCCGCTCGGCACGACCCTGACGCTGCTGACATCGTGTTCGTCCGCGACGTCGTCTTTTTGTTCCATCATCCGGAGCGCCGTCGGCACCGACAGGAAACTCGTCACGCCATATTTTTCGATTATCTCGAACGACTTCTCTGGAACGAACTCCCGACGCTCGTAGGCGACGACGGGTCGGCCGTAGTAGAACGGGCAGAACACCATATTGAAGATGCCCACCCACGCCCATTCCATCGGCATCCAATAGACGTCTTCGTCTTTGACATCCATCGCCGAGAACGTCGTGAGAAAACAGGGGAGCTGCCCCAGGAGGAAGCGATGTCCGTGGAGAACGCCCTTCGGATCGCCAGTCGTCCCACTCGTGTAGATGATGATTGCGTCGTCGTCGGGATCGGTCGGATGCGTGTCGAACTCTCTCGAGTAGTCGCCAATCGTCTCCCAGAAGTTTCCTTCATTACCCTCTGGGTTGACGTCGCCGACGGTCAGGACAGTATTCAGGTCGTCGAGATCGCCTTTCACGTCACGGAACGTGTCGATGTTGTTCTCGTCGACGATACAGGCCTTCGCGCTCGAACTCTCGAGACGGAAGCTGAGACCGTCGGGACCGAACAGAACGCTGAGTGGAATCGAGACAGCACCGAGTTTCCAGACCGCGATGTGCGCGAGTGCCGATTCCGCTTTCTGTGGGACATTGACGCCGACGCGGTCGCCGGGTTCGATCCCCTGCTCTGCAAGGTAGTTCGCGAGTTGATTCGTGATGTTTTGCATCTGCCAGAAGGTGTAGGTGCGCTCCTCTCCGTCTGGATCTTCCGCGAAGATAGCGACACGGCTCTTGTCGTCTGCCCACCGGTCGCAGACGTAGTCTGCCATATTGAATTGGTCCGGTATTTCCCACTCGAATTCTTCCACTAGTTGATCGTAACTGTCCCACTCCTGCTGGTAGAAGTGGTATGCGTCTAGGGCTGGCACGTCGGCCATACATTATTAGTTCACCACTATGCTAATAAAACTTCTAGCCTCCCGCGTCCGGTGTGCAGAACTGTCGACGAGTAAAGCCGATGCCGAATCGAGTTCGCCGGTATCTTGAATACTGTCGGAGCTAAATCTGAGAATATGGAAATAGAAAACTTCTTTCAGCAACTACCGTTCGTCAAGCTCATTGGCATTGAACTGACTGAGGTCAAGAACGGTCACGCAGCAGGCTATCTCGAAATGCGGGACGAACTCTCGTGGAGCGAGGACGAACATATGGCCCATAGCGGCGTCACGTTCACACTCGCAGAGGTGACCGGCGCGGCCGCGATGGTGTCGGTCAACGAGCCGCCGGTGTTCACGGTCGACATCGACCTCAAGTACCTCAACACCGGATACGGTGATCTCTACGCGGAGGCCGAGGTCGTTCGAAACGGAGACGAGGTCGGCATCGTCGAGATTGATGTTGTTGACGAGGACCAGTCGCGGGTCGTTGGCACGACAGCAGTCCTCGCTCTCAAGTGACCGCCGGACCGGTCGACGGTGACACTTATACGGCAGGCGTTCCTTCCATACTCCGAACTGATGTACTCCGACATTCAGTACGAAACGACAGCGGGAGTCGCGACAGTGACTATCGACCGTCCCTCGGTGGCCAACGCATTCCGAGCCCAGACGATCTCCGAACTGAACGACGCCCTCGACAGAGTCCGTGAGGACGACGAGATATACGCGCTGGTCCTCACTGGAGCCGAAGATGCCTTCTGTGCCGGTGGCGATGTCACCGAGATGCCAGACTGGGCAGAAAACGGAAAGGAGGCGTATGGTGAGTTCCTCCGCTCCGTTCAAGATGTCGTAGACACCCTCAGGTCGATGGGCACGCCAAGTGTTGCAGCCGTCGAGGGACCGGCAATCGGTGCGGGGTGTGATTTCGCACTCGCGTGTGACATTCGTGTCGCTGGTCCGGATGCAGTGCTCCGAGAGGGGTTCGTCCAGGTCGGTCTGGTTCCGGGAGACGGCGGGGCGTGGCTCCTCCCACGGCTCATCGGTGAGGCGAGAGCAAACGAATACCTCCTCACCGGCAAGGACATGAGCGCCCACGACGCACTCGATCTCGGCCTGGTCACGGACGTCACCGACGACCCGGTCGAGCAGGCCAAAACTCTCGCGGGTGAGATCCGCAACCTCCCGGCGACAGCGGTTCAACATACGAAACGTCTCGACCCGGAAGTCTCATTTGAGGAACACTGCGAGCAGGCAATCGAGGCACAGTGGGAGTGTGTCACGGACCCGGAACACAAGGAAGCGGTCGCCGCACTACAGGAATCCCGGTCACCCGAGTTTGACCGGGACTACTCTTGACCGGTCTGCTCTGACAGGGACGAGACCGGTATGCAACACTAAGCTATATGAATGATGGGGAGAAACAATCGTCTGGTAGCACGATGCCAGATGTAGCTCTAGTATCATACGCGTTAGATGGATATCAGGACAGCATTGCTTCCCGCGGAAACGAGGTTGCCTTCGAAGTAGCCCGTGAGGCAATTGAAGAGGTGGATCTCAGCCACGAGGATGTCGATGCGACCATCGGTTGTGGTCAAGACGCGTTCAACGGCGTGACTGTTAGTTTCGGTATGAAAGCATGCGCGATCGGTGGGTACAACAAACCGTCGACGCGCATTCAGAACGGTGGCGTCTACGCTCTCACACAGGCGCGGGCGAAGATTCTCTCCGGGAAAGCAGACTGCGTAATCGTCGCATCCGAGGACCCACTCGTCGGGTTCGACGAGAAGACGGTCAGTAATATTAGTCAAGAACCCGTGTTTACACGTCCAATTGGTCAAAACTTCGTGCAATCGCACGCTCTGACGGCAGGACAGCACCTCGGGACGAGCGATGCAACGGAAGCAGATTACGCACGTGTGGTGGAAAAAAACCACGCGGCAGCATCGGACAACCCGTACGCACATCGCGACGGTGAACCCGATGTCGACGAGGTTCTCGACTCGGAGTATCTTTCCTGGCCGCTTCGAGAGGCGGAAATCGCTCCGGTATCCGCCGGCGGCGCTGCAGTTGTGCTCACGTCCGCTGAACTCGCTCGCGAGGTAACTGACACGCCGGTGTGGGTCGAGGGCACGGGGCTCGGCTCGAGTCGGTACGCGCTGGAGAGTCCAGAGACAATGGCGCGATTGCCATCGTTGCGTTCAGCACGCGAGGAGGCCTACAACGAGGCCAATGTCGCGAACCCCAGGTCCGAGATAGATGTAGCAGAGGTGTACGACCCGGTCGCACCGATGGAGATTCTCAGCTGTGAGGCGCTCGGTTTCTGCGAGGACGGAGAGGGACTCCAACTGCTGCGAGACGGTGTCACCGATGCCGACGGGGAGCTCCCAATAAACAGGTCCGGCGGAGCAATCGTGACGAACCCGCTCAATTGTGGCGGTCTGTACCGGACCGCGATGGCCATGTCCGCCCTGCGCGACGACAGCACCATGTCCATCACCGGTTCAGAGCGGGCGGTTGTCACAGGAAGCGACCAGATGCTCGGGAGTCGAGGCCGGACAGATGGCGTTCTTGTTCTCGGAACGGGGGCGAGTTAGCGTGGCGAGAAACGTCGGCGTCGTCGGTGCCGGATACTCCGACCCCGAGACGTTCACGGACTTCAGAGAAGCAGGCGTCACTCGCTCGAAAGAGGAGCTAGCGTACTCTACGATTACGAACACCCTGGAAAACGCTGACGTCGATATGTCAGCTATCGATGCGACGATATTCACCACCGTCGATGGCTTCGAGGCGACGAACCGCATCGAGCGCACCATCGACATGTTCGGCCAGAGTCGAAACATTCCGCTCATCAGCATCAACACGGGCGGCACTGGTGGCGGTAGTGCGTTCAAAGCCGCTTACGAGCAGATCGCGGCCGGCCAGTACGACATGGTGTTGGTTTACGCGTCAGGATCGTTCGACTCGGCGGTAGAGGGACAGCAAATCATGAACACTGCCGCCCCACCGCTGTACGAGAAGCCGATCATCTCGGCTATCCATATGGGCGCGCTGTACGCCTCGAAGTACATGGACGTCCACGACGTTACCGAGGAAGACCTCGCGCTGACGGCGGCGAAAAACTACGAGTCGGCGTCGAACAACCCGTGGGCACACCGGGACAAGCCGTACTCAGTCGAGGAGATTATGAACTCAGAAATGGTCGCTTGGCCGCTCCGACGGCTCCTGACCTGTCCGGTCTCCTCCGGCGGCGGTGCGATGATTCTGGCCTCTGAAGAGAAGGTCCGCGAGTCCATGGACGAACCGGTATGGGTAGACGCCACGGAGAGCATCACAAACACGTTCTTGTCGGGATACCGGACATACGAGAACTTCCCAAGACTGGAGACGCTCGCCGAGCGTGTCTACGGCGACGCGGGTATCGACAATCCCGAGTCGGATATCGACTACGTCGAAACGTTCAATCCGTACATCGCCTTCGAGCTAATGCAGTACGAGGACCTCGGCTTCTGTGAATCCGGTGAGGGTCCGGAGTACCTTCGCTCAGGCATCACAGAGGCTGACGGCGATGTCCCATGGAACATGTCCGGCGGTGTTCTCTGTACCAACTCGGGCATCTGTGCGTCCCTCTCGCGACACATCGAAGTTGCGCTGCAACTCATGGGTGACGCCGGTGACCGCCAAGTCGACGACCCGGGCGTCGGTCTGGCACACTCCTGGGGCTCGAACCTCGGACAGTTCCACACCCTGGCAGTTATGTCGAGAGAGGGGGCCAACTGACGATGACACCCCAATTGGACAGGAGCGCCACGGTAGAAAAGATTTTCAACCAACACGGAGATACACAAAACTAAATCGATGACAGACTACGACACATACCAGAAAGAATTTCGCTGGGAACTGGACTTCAGTCTCAACCTTGGCGATGCCGACCGCAAATTCTTCGAGGGACTGCAAGAGAAGCGCATCCTCGGAAAGAAACACACCGACTCCGGACGCGTCTTCGTTCCACCACAACCGTACGACGACCGAACCTTCACTGCAACCGATGAGTGGGTGGAGATGGAACAAAAAGGCGTTATTGAGAGTTACACTGTCACTTTCCGGCAGTTCAGGAACATGCCAGAACCGCCGTACGTCAACGGCGCTATCAGAATCGGTGACTCGGAGACGTGTCTCCTCCACTTCATCGGGGGGCTGGATGCCGACGACCCGGAGGCTATGATTGAGGAGATTAGTAGCGGGATGACCGTCGAACCGGTCTGGAGCGACGAGCGCGACGGTGACATCCTCGACATCAAGCACTTCGAGCCTGTAGAGTAATGCGACAGCTTATACAAACACATGTCTGACGAGAACGACGACAGAAACCGAAGACGACTGGAATCAGAGGAACTGTTAGAACGAGTCAAAGAGGAGAAGCGGAAGGTCTCCGACGAGGGACGACCGGATGCCGTCGAGCGGATGCATGCGAACAACGCGCTGACTGCCCGTGAGCGTGTCGCCCATCTTTGTGACGACGGCACGTTCGACGAGATCGGACAACTCGCAGCACCGGGTCCGAGCACACCGGAGACAGTCGACTGGGACCGCCACGACGCCCCCGCAGACGGCATCGTCACCGGCATCGGCGAAATCGACGGCTGCCCGGCCGCTGTCGGGTCGTTTGACTTCACCGTCAAGGGCGGTTCGATCGGCCACACCGGGTTCAAGAAACTGCGGCGAATCCTCGATCTCGCCCGGAATAATGGATACCCAGTGGTGATTCTACACGAAGGCGGCGGCCATCGCATCCAGGAAGGCCTCGACGCACGGCCCATCGCTCACGGTGATTATCAGGGCACTTTCGATATGCTGGCCAAACTGTCCGGGTACGTGCCCCTGGTTTCGGGCATCATGGGTGCCGGATTCGCTGGACCGACCAACTACGCATCGCTATGTGATTACGTCCCGATGGTCGAGGGACGCGGGAACATGGGAATGGCCGGTCCCGAGATCGTTAAGGCAGCGCTCGGAAAGGAAATCTCTAAAGACGATTACGACGCCCGGTTCCACACCGTCGAGACGGGAATGGCACACGCTTCGTTCGAGACCGACGAGAAGTGTCTGGATTCCATCCGGACCTTTCTCTCGTATCTGCCGCGAAATGCGACGGAGTCACCCCCGAAGACGAACGACCAGACGCCACCGCCACGGAGCAAGGTCGAAGGTCTATTAGACGTGGTTCCCCCGGACCCTAAGAAGGGCTACGACACGCACGACGTCATCGACGGGATCGTCGACAAGGGGTCGTTTTTCGAGTTACAGGAGAAGTTCGCCCAGAACATCATCGTCGGGTTCGCACGCCTCGATGGTCACTCGATCGGTATCGTGGCGAACAACCCTCGCATCAAAGCCGGGACCATCGACGTTGACGTAACGAGTAAGGGGCCACGTTTCATCAGTCTGTGTGACGCGTACGACGTTCCGATTGTGTTCTTCTCGGACATCCCAGGGTTCCTGCCCGGGCCGGACCAGGAACGGCGAGGACTCGCTCGGCACGCTGGCAAGTTCCTGTACGAGCTCGGCCGAGCGACGACTCCCGTGATCAACGTCACCATGCGACGCGGATACGGATTTGGTTACTTGGCAATGGCCGGTGGCCGGAACGCGAACCAGCTCAAGCTTGTCTGGCCGACAACCGAGATCGCTGGCATGTCAATTGAGGGTGCAGTAAGTCTGGTGTACCGTGACGAAATCCAGAACGCGGATGATTCGGAGGCGAAACGTCAGGAGTTGGTCGACGAGTTTAGTTCCCGGACCAGCCCCCTCCGCGCGACTGAAGATATGGGCGTCGACGCGGCGGTCGACCCGCGCGATACCCGCGAGATCATCACCCACGTGCTTGAACGCACCGAGCAGGTCGACGTGGACAAACTCCCACCGAAGAAACACGGGATTCCGCCGATATAGATAGTTTCACTTTCTCAACTCGAACACGTACTTTGATGTAGATGGGTCGAGCAGTATAGGCCGTATGTTAGACGAGAAAGTCTGTGTTGTGGCTGGCGGTGGCCACGGACTTGGCGAAGCGACTGCAATCCACCTTGGCGAACTCGGCGCGACTGTCGTCGTCAACGACCTCGGAACCGGCCCGAGTGGTGAGAGCCAAGACGAAGAACCGGCAGCGAAGGTCGCAGAGAAGGTCGAAGCCGCGGGTGGTAACGCGACGGCACATTTCGGTGACGTGACTTCCCTCGAGTACACGCAGGAACTCGTGGAAGACACTGTCGACGAGTTTGGCCGAATAGATGGGATCGCGAACTTCGCGGGTATTCTCAACGACTCGTTCACCCACAGTATGTCCGGAGACGAATGGGACAGCGTAATTAACGTCCACCTCAGAGGGCACTTCGCTCTCTTACGGAACGCTGCCGCACACTGGCGTCAGAAATCGAAAGAAGAAGGGGTCGACTCGCAGCGTTCGTTCCTTGCGATGACAAGCCGGTCGGCACTCGGTAATCCGGGACAAATCAACTATTCGGCGGCGAAGTCTGGCGTCATGGGGATGACTTGGACCGCGGCACAGGAGCTCTCGCGGTACAACGTCCGGACGAACGCGCTGATGCCGACGGCATTCACTCGTCTCATCGAGGAGATTCCCGAGGAGCAACGTCCCTTCACGGAAGAGGAGATGCCTCCGGAGAAGGTCGCACCCATGGTCGGGTACATGATGAGCGACGCAGCTGAGGACATCAACGGGTGCATTCTGCGAGCGGCGGGGGATGCCATCGGCCTGGTCTCTGAACCGTCTATCGACCGGCTGGCTTTCCAGGATGGAGGCTGGACGGCAGAAGACATCGCCGACAGGTTCCGCGAAACCGTCGGGAACGACGTGAATCTTGACCGCACGCAGTGAACAGCGATGCCCGAGAAACCACTCACAGAACTCGAAGAGCTGATTGGCGAATCTCGCATCACAGTTGACGGACTCGTCGTTGAGCGAGGGAAAGTCCGGGAGTTCGTTACTGCGGTGCGAGACGAGAATCCGGTGTATCGTGACGCCGATGTGGCGGCAGAACAGGGATTGGACGAGGTTCCCGCTCCACCGACGTTCACACAGGTCGCCAGGCATCCTCGGTATCAGCCTGCCGACTTCGACGACGACGGTATCCAGGGGTTCGACTTGGGATTCGACGAGGCCCGTACCGTACACGGCGAGCAGGAGTACGAGTTCGAGCGCCCAGCGCTCGTCGGCGAGACGCTCACCGGGACGACGACCCTGACAGACGTCTCCCAGCGGGAGGGTAGCGACGGGACAATGACATTTGCGGTGCTCACCACCGAGTATCGCAACGACGACGGCGAACTGCTGGTGACCGAGCGCAAAACGGCTATTGAAACCTGAGATCGAATATGAATAACGAACAGACAGAGCGCCTCCGTGCGAGCGACGTAGCGGTCGGTGACGAGGGACCGACGCTCGTCGTTGAGAACGTCGACCGAGTAGATTTCGTCAAGTACGCCGGCGCGAGCGGGGACTTCAACCCGCTACACGTGATCGAACCATACGCCAAAAAAGCGGACAACCCGAGCGTCTTCGGACAGGGGATGCTCACCGCAGGGTACGCCGCACAGATGCTCACCGATTGGTTCGGAGTCGGAAACCTCGACCGGTTCAAGACGCGATTCACGGCTAAACTCTGGCCTGGCGACACGGTCACCGTGACCGGCGAGGTAGTCGACACGGACGAATCGGACGGCAATATGCACGTCGACACCGAGTTCGCGGCGAGAAACCAGGACGACGAAACACTCGTTACCGGCGACGCGACAGCGGTCCTTCCGACCGAGTGACCGTCGACGTCTGCGACCGGTCGGTGTTACCGCTCGTCGACGACGACTTCCTCGTCTGCAACTTCGAACCCATCTTTGACCTGTACAGTGTCCGGCGAGATGTTGATTACCTCGGCGACACCGTTCCCGAGGTCGTCGGTGTCAACACCGTCTGGGTCACCGCCGACCGTGATTTCGAGACGGTCAGTCTGGCCTTCCGGCCGGCTTACGTGCAGTTGCATATTCTCGGGGTCGACGTTCGGGACGCCTGCAAAGTGCATCTGGAGTTCGAGGGGATAAATTTTGACCCCCTTGATTTTCCGCATATTGTCCGTCCGTCCGAAGACACCATTTGGCAGCATGTATTCCCCGTGTTCCGTCTCGCGCCTGTCGAGAATTGTCAGGTCGCCGGTACGGAGCCGAAGGACTGGTGCAGCCTCTTCCTGCAGGGTGGTGAGCACGAGTTCTCCCTTTTCGCCTCGTTCGACGAGTTCACCAGTCTCGGGGTCGATTACTTCCGGAAACACCTTCTCGGTGAACAGGTGCATTCCGTCCTCCTCGCGAGACTCGAATGCAACGTGGCCAGTCCCGAACTCGCTGAGTCCGTACCCGTCAACGACGGTGACGTCGCCGCCAAACGCGCCCCGGACCTGTTCACGATACCCGTCGATTGCGGTAAACGGCTCCCCACTACAGATGATACGTTCGACACTGTCGAGTTGCCCCTCTTCAGCGGCATTCGCGATTTTGAGCATGAAACTGGGGAAGCCACAGATTGTGGTCACACCGTGGTTCGCTATTACTTCGACCTGTTCTTCGGTATCCCCTGGACCGGTCGGAATGTGGCGTGCACCGATTCGTTCTGCTGCCCCGCCAATCGCCCAGCCGAAGGGATATGGAGTGAAATTTGCCGTATTCAACACTACGTCGTCCGGTGTGACCCCAATGTTGCGATAGGCTTTGGCGTTGACTTTATTGTTGATCTCGATGTCGCTTGGCGTCTGGGGCACTGGCATCCGCGTGTCCATGTAGGGGTTGGGCGTGAGGTTCGTCCGGACGACATCCCACTCGTCGGGAATGAGACTTCCGAGCGGTGGGTTTTCCGTGTAATCGTTCGCCATATCCTCCGGCGTCATAGTGGGTAGTTTCCGGAACGTCTCTATCGAGTCGATGTCTTCGGGCGTCAGTCCGACTTCATTGAACCGCTCTTGATAGAACTCGAACTGCCAGAGATATTTGGCAGCACTCTGCAGTCTGTCGATAACGTCATCTGTCTCGTCTAAGGTGGCTCGAACCATACGGTATGTATGATTCAGGTAAGGGAAAAATAGTTTCGGGTGGGTAAAACCTCACAGTGTGCCGGGGGACGTGACGTGGCAACGTTTATACGCCAAGCATGACCAGAGTTGAACTATGCAGACTGCCGCCGTAACTGACGAATACCTGCACAAGCCGATGGACCGCCGGTTGTGGAACGAGAGCTACTACTTCGATTTCACTGCCGAGGACGTTCGTGGATTCATGCGGCTCGGTTTTCAGCCGTTCGAACGTCGCGCCAACGTCTGGTTCTACCTCGTGCGGGACGGGACTGCATACTGGTACCGGGACGAGACAATTCCGATCGAAGACTGTCACGGCCACCACGTTCGGACCGACGCACTGCAGAAGTCCTACCGTATCGTTGAGCCACACGTCGAGTGGTCACTCACTGCCGAGGGTAACTGTGCCGCGAGCGACGACTCGTGGGACGTGCTCGTCGGCGCAGACGAGTCGGTTCCAGTCGAGCTCGACCTCACCTTCGCCGACCCGCACCACGACGCCTATTCGATCGACATGCTGGTCGAGACGCAGGACCACTACGACCAGTCTGGTCACTACACAGGGACGGTGACCATCGACGGGACTCAGTACAAACTCGATGGACAGGGATTCCGAGATCACTCTTGGGGCTGGTTTCGGGACTGGACGCCGGGCGAGTGGGGGCACTACACGGGTACGCTGCAATTCGAGAACGGGGAATGCGTGACGCTCGTCGCGCAGATCCGGCCCGACGCGAGTGTCCGCACCACGTTTGGATACCGAGCGAACGGTGACCGTGTCGAGACTATCGACGAGGCAGGCGTCTCCTGTTCGGACGGACTGGAGCGAGAGGAGCGCGGGCGGACCTGGGCCGAGGGCGACCACCCCGAACGAATTACCTACAGCCCTGAGTTCGGCGATGGCCGGACCGAGATTCACTGTACGCCCCTGCACAATCTCCCTATCGGCTACGAGGATCGCAACTGGGCACTATCCGCTCCCGACGGACCGTGGCTCCAGGGTGTGCTCAACCGGATGCCAGTCGATTGCGAGTGGGACGGCGTCGCTGGCGCCGGCTGGATCGAGGCGACACATCCGTTCAATTGAATAGTCCACACTGCTTCCGCCAACCGATGGCCGTCCGCGACAGGCGAAGGACACAAATTTTATACAGCATTCCTGTGTGTAAACATACCATGGCCAATAGCTTCCGGAGTACAACGAACATTCCACGCGAGGAGTTCGAGTTCGAGTCGGTTCCCGAGACCGACCAGTCGTTCGAGAACGCCCTCGCAAAGGCGCGGGCTGGGGATCGACTGACTGTCCGTGACGGGATCGAACTCCTGACGACGGGAACCGACGAACCTGGAATCGGCCGCGAACGAAAAGAGGCAGTCCTCGAAACCGCTGACCGCCGGCGCGCCGAACTCGTCGGTGACGAGGTGACGTTCGTCGCAAATATCAATAACAACGTCACGACGGCCTGTAACACGGGCTGTCTGTTCTGTAACTTCAAGGACCGCTCCGAGGACTTCCGTGTTACACACGACGACGACCACGGAGGGTTCACCAAGACACCGAGCGAATCTAGAGAAATCGTCCGTGACGCGGTCGACCGTGGCATCTACGAGGTGACGTCAGTCAGCGGTCTCCATCCGGCGTTCGCGCTCGACGACGAGCACTTGGCTAGTCTCGAAAGCAGCGACCGCGGGGACCTGAACTACCGTCCCGCAAGCGAGTATGAAAAAGACCCCGGGACGTACGTTGAGCAGATACGTGCAATGAGCGTCAACGACGCCCACGTCCACTCGATGACGCCTGAAGAGGCATACCACGCCCGGCGGGGGACGGACTGGTCATACGAGGAGGTGTACAGCCGACTGAAGGCCGCTGGACTGGATTCGGTTCCCGGCACTGCAGCTGAGATACTCGTTGACGAGGTTCGCGATATTATCTGTCCCGGGAAAATCGATTCGAGCGAGTGGGTCAACGCTATCGAAGGTGCGGCGAGTGCTGGGCTCCCGACGACGGCGACGATTATGTACGGTCACGTCGAGAACGAGGCTCACCGCGTCATGCATCTCGAACGAATCAGGAGCATCCAAGACAGGACAGGGAACATCACGGAATTCGTCCCGCTCTCGTTCGTCCACCACGACACACCCCTCCACGAGCGTGGGATGGTCAATGCCGGGGCGACCACCGACGAGGACGAACTGATGATCGCCGTTTCGCGGCTGTTCCTCGACAACGTCGACAACATCCAGTCGTCCTGGGTCAAGTACGGCGACCAGCAGGGCCTGAAGATGCTCGCCTGTGGAGCAAACGACTTTATGGGAACGATTCTTTCGGAGGAAATAACGAAACGGGCCGGGGGCGGACACGGCGAGTTCCGCTCGTTCCGGGAATACGTCGACATGACATCGGCAATCGGACGGACACCGGTCGAACGGTCGACCGACTACGAGCAGCGTCGACGCATCGACCCCGACGACGACCCGCACGGTCCGGCACTCGGCCCACGTGCCGACGGGACACCCCTGCTAGCGTCACCCCCCGTCCAGAGCGACTGATACCGCCAGACATGATTGACCGGCCTATGTCGCCACCCTGGCGCGGCGTAACTGTTCACCTGAGTATAGCAGATAGTCTGTGACAGCCACTGGTCATGGGGCGGTTTTGGGGTATTTTTATACGCTACGCGTACGTCCCCGAAACTGGATGCCGTACCTAGAACCCGAACACGTGTTACAACAGTTCGCGAGTTACCTGAACGACGACGTGCGAAACGCCATCGACGACGACCAGAAGTTCGTCCGGGCGCAGGTCGGGTCGATGTCTAGTTCTCTGAACTTCTTCGCGCGGGAACTCGGCGGGATGCACGTCGCGCTCAAAACCCAGCAGCGGCGACTTCACTGCGCACTGGACGACATCGAGTCCAACTTGGGAGAGAGCGAGTCGGCCGCTGCAGTTGCGGACACAATCGCCGACGCGCGAGCAGACATCGAAAGCGCCGATGCGACGAACGCCACTGCGCTCGAACAGGAGCTGACGACCGCCGCAATCGGGGTTTTCGAGGCAGTCAACGAGAAACTCGACGACGAGGCCGCCCGGCAGGCGCGACAGTCACTCTACGACTTTCTCGACACGCGAGTCGAAACGCAGCTCGATCTACTCGGACGAGAATAAGGGGCGATAGCGGGGGCTACAGGTCGAATATCGATTCGGCGTTCTCCGCGAGGACCTTTCGCTCCACCTCGTCGGAGAGTTCGAATTCCTCGAGTTGGCCCAGTGACTGGTCGAAGTCGACGACCGGGTAGTCAGTGCCCCAGAGAACCTTGTCGCGTCCGTGAGACTGCATGAAGTTGACGAGTGACTCGTCCCAGTACTGGGGGGCATACGCAGCAGTGCCAATATAGACGTTGGGATGGACCCATGCGTGTGCGACGAGTTCCTTCGTCCATGGCCAGCCGGTGTGTGAACCGACGAGGTCAAGTTCGGGGAAATCAATCGCAATGTCGTCGAGCAGAATCGGTTTACCGTGCTTGTTGGGCGTCGGAATCGCCGAGTGGCCGACCTGCATCACGACCGGCACGCCCAGTTCGGCACACTTCGTGTAGAATGGGTAGAACTTGCGGTGGTTGAGCGGCACGTCGAAGCCGTACGCGTCGATGTTGGCGCCGAGGAAGCCGTATTCCTCGATGGCGGTTTCGAGGCGGCGCACGCCCTCCATGCCGTCGTGTGGATTGATTCCCGCGAGTCCCTTGAACCGGTCTGGATACTCCTGACAGAGTTCGTGGACAAGTTCGTAGGAAATGTCGATTTCCATCCCCTTGTGACGAACATTTCCATACTTGAGCGCGGGAATAAGAACCGTGTCGACACCTGCAGCATCCATCTTCTCGACGAACTCGTCGGGTGTCTTCACCGCGCCGGTAAAAAGATCCGGCTGGTCGAACAGTTCGGCCGCTTCCTGCACTGCCGAATCGCTGAACTGGCGGAGCGCGTCCTCAGTGAACGGGTTGCACCAGGTATCGACGGCGATTCCCTCTGTCATCCGTCGTCCTCCATGGCGACTGATTGGTAGTCTGAACGCTGTGCGTCCGACTGTAGAATTTGCCATGCTCGCATCATTCTGTATCTCGCAGACACCACATAAAAATATTTGCGCTTTCGACGG
>JAQCMX010000019.1 GCA_028274885.1 Haloarculaceae archaeon | reverse complement strand
ACGTCGAACATGCCCGTCGCGGCGCGTGAATCCTGTGTGTACACGGGGATCACTATCGCGGAGTTCTACCGCGACATGGGATACGACGTGGCGCTGATGGCCGACTCCACCTCGCGGTGGGCCGAGGCTATGCGGGAGATCTCCTCGCGACTCGAGGAGATGCCCGGCGAGGAGGGGTACCCGGCTTACCTGGCCGCGCGCCTCAGCGAGTTCTACGAACGGGCCGGCTACTTCGAGAACATCAACGGTACCGAGGGGTCGGTATCGGTCATCGGTGCCGTCTCGCCGCCGGGCGGTGACTTCTCCGAGCCCGTGACACAGAACACACTGCGCATCGTCAAGACATTCTGGGCGCTCGATGCCGACCTTGCGGAGCGGCGTCACTTCCCCGCGATAAACTGGAACGAGTCGTATTCGCTGTACCGTGACCAGCTCGATCCGTGGTTCACGGACAACGTCGCCGACGACTGGGCGGAACAGCGCCAGTGGGCGATCGACGTCCTCGACGAGGAGGCCGAACTGCAGGAGATCGTCCAGCTCGTCGGCAAGGACGCCCTCCCCGAAGACCAGCAGCTCACACTCGAGGTCGCCCGGTATCTCAAGGAGGCTTGGCTCCAACAAAACGCCCTGCACGACGTCGATCAGTACTGTCCGCCGGAGAAGACCTACCAGGTCCTCGGCGCGATCCAGACGTTCAACGACGAGGCCTTCGATGCCCTCGATGCGGGCGTGCCGGTGGACGAAATCACGGGCATCGAGTCGCTTCCCCGGCTCAACCGCATCGGAACGACGCCCGACGACGAGGCCGAGACGTTCGTCGAGGAGCTCGAAGCAGACGTCACCGAACAGCTCCGTTCGCTCTACTAACAATGAAAGAGTATCAGACTATCACGGAAATCAGTGGACCGCTGGTCTTCGTCGAGACCGACGAACCGATCGGCTACGACGAGATCGTGGAGATCGAGACCGGCGATGGGCAAACCCGTCGCGGTCAGGTTCTCGACAGCACGAGCGACAACGTGGCGATCCAGACGTTCGAGGGAACGGGTGGTATTGACCGCGACTCGTCCGTTCGCTTCCTCGGCGAGACCATGAAAATGCCCGTCACGGAGGATCTGCTCGGTCGCGTCCTCGACGGGTCGGGTAATCCGATCGACGACGGGCCGGAGATCGTCCCCGACGAACGCCGGGACATCGTCGGCGAAGCGATCAACCCTTACGCCCGGGAGTATCCCGAGGAGTTCATTCAGACGGGGATCAGCGCGATCGACGGCATGAACACGCTGGTTCGCGGCCAGAAGCTCCCCATCTTCTCGGGGTCGGGCCTGCCACACAACGATCTGGCACTCCAGATCGCACGGCAGGCCACCGTGCCCGAGGAGGAAGGCGAAGGCGAGGACTCAGAGTTTGCAGTCATCTTCGGCGCGATGGGGATCACCGCCGAGGAGGCAAACGAGTTTATGGACGACTTCGAGCGCACGGGCGCACTCGAGCGGTCGGTCGTGTTCATGAACCTCGCCGACGACCCTGCCGTCGAGCGAACGGTCACACCACGGCTGGCGCTGACCACCGCCGAGTATCTCGCCTTCGACAAGGGATATCACGTGCTGGTCATTCTGACAGACATGACCAACTACTGTGAGGCTCTGCGCGAGATCGGCGCTGCCCGTGAAGAGGTCCCGGGCCGGCGTGGCTATCCCGGCTACATGTACACCGACCTCGCCTCGCTGTACGAGCGGGCCGGCCGTATCAAGGGCATGGAGGGGTCGGTGACACAGATCCCGATCCTGACGATGCCAAGCGACGACATCACTCACCCGATCCCCGACCTGACGGGCTACATCACTGAGGGGCAGATACTCGTGGATCGGGACCTCAACAGCCAGGGGATTCAGCCGCCGGTGAACGTCCTTCCGAGCCTCTCGCGTCTGATGGACGACGGGATCGGCGAAGGGCTGACACGCGCCGATCACGGTGGCGTCTCCGACCAGCTCTACGCCGCCTACGCGGAGGGTGAGGACCTGCGCGATCTCGTCAACATCGTCGGCCGCGAAGCCCTCTCGGAGCGGGACAACAAGTATCTCGACTTTGCAGACCGCTTCGAGGAGGAGTTTGTCCAGCAGGGCTACGACACCAACCGCGACATCGAGGAGACGCTGTCGATCGGCTGGGAACTGCTCTCGACGCTTCCCAGAGAGGAACTCAACCGCGTCGACGAGGGGCAGATCGATCAGTACTATCTCGACGACGCCGTCGAAGCGACCGCAGACTGAGCTTTCACATCCTCCGTCCCCGGATCCGTCCGTCGTGCCAACCTGTCGGAGCCCCTTCCGACCTCCACCGAGGAGGACAGGCCGCTTCCACGGATACCAATCCATAACAGGCCGGGGACGCTACGACGGTACGATGGGCGAGGCAAGTCCGGTAGTCCGAGCCGCACGGAACGGGTTCGGCGTATTGCTCGTGGCGCTGCTGGCGGCCAGCATCTACCAGTTTGCCTTCGTCGAGGATTCCTCGCTGATCGTTCCTGCGCTGTGGACGTTGGGGGCCGGTGTGTTCTACGCCTCGAAGTACTACTACGATCGGACCGATCCGGACAGTAGCGACTGAAAACGATTAACTGGCTTGGCGTTAAATAATCGATCAAATGGCCAAGGACGTCAAACCCACCCGAAAAAATCTGATGCAGATCGAAGATCGCATCGAACTCTCCGAGCGGGGGCACAATACGCTCGAAAAAAAACGCGACGGTCTCATCATGGAGTTCATGGACATCCTCGACCAGGCACAGGACGTTCGCGGGGATCTGCAGGAAGACTACGAGACCGCCCAGCGCTCGATCGATATGGCACGGACGATGGAAGGTGACGTCGCGGTTCGGGGTGCGGCGGCGGCGCTGACCGAACATCCTGAACTCACGACACAGTCAAAAAACATCATGGGCGTCGTGGTCCCACAGATCGAATCGACAAAGGTACGCAAGGATCTCGACGAGCGTGGGTACGGTGTCCTGGGCACCAGCGCGCGCATCGACGAGGCAGCAGAGGCCTACGAGGAACTGATCGAGACGATTATCCTCGCTGCCGAGGTCGAGACAGCCATGAAAAAGATGCTCGAAGAGATCGAAAAGACGAAACGCCGGGTCAACGCCCTCGAATTCAAACTGCTACCCGATCTCCGGGAAAACCAAGACTACATCGAGCAGAAACTCGAAGAGCAGGAACGCGAAGAGATTTTCCGCATGAAAAAGATCAAAGCAAAGAAAGAACAAGAGGAGAAAGAAGAGCGCGAAACCGAAACCGAGACCGAAACCGAACAACCAGTTACGGCCGACGACTAATAGTGATTATGGCCCCGATCAGGTATCCCGGCTGGTTCACGGCCCGAGACAGGCACTGAGTGGGACGAGAACCCGTCTCTTTGTAAAAACATTGTTGTCTGCCCACGATGATAGACAGGTATGCACTGCCCGGACTGTGGTGTTTCAATCGTCGCGTTCGACGTGCCCGCTGAGTTCGTGGACTGCGTTCCAGGCGATACCTCGATGGTCGGGCTCTGTCCGGACTGTCTCGGACTGTTCCCGATCACTGCCGGGACGGAAGTTCCGGACACCCCGGAGTTCGAACGCATCAGCGACAGCTTTCCGACTGAAGCTGACAGGGCGGTTGCGATGGCGCTGCTCGTTGGTCTGCTCGAAAATCTTGCACTCTACCGATCCGAGATATCGCTCCTGCTCGAGCGCGTCGAGCGTGCGGGTGCTGACCCGCTGTTGGTGCTTGACCGACTCGCAACTGACCCCGGAATCGAGACCGACCTCGACCTGCGGGGCCGGCGAAGACAGCTCGAACAGCTGTTGTAAAACGGCTCCGATGAATCGCCGTACGGGGCTCAGTTTCGCTGGGTAACGGCTCGGTCGATGTTGTAGGCGATACGTGATAGGCCAGAACCCCAACCGGTCAGCACGAACGGTCACTCGCCGCCGGGGAACTCCTGGAACAGTGAGTCGTAGTCGTCGTCGAAGCCGGCGGTCGCGGGTTCGGCCTCCTCCTCGAGTTGTTGGACCCGTTTGACCATGTCCTGATATTCGGGGCTTTCCTGTAGCTGTGCCGAGGTCTTTTCGGCCTCGAGTGTGGCCTTTTTTGCGGTCAACGCGTAGTACTTGCGGAGAGTCTCGTCGTACTTGTCTCGTTCTCGCATGCTCTCGACGGCGTCGTCGAGGTCATCGCGCATCACAGGCTTCGTGAGATAGTCGTCAAACCCCATTGATATGATATCGAAGTCCGGATCGACCGCCGTCACCATCACAACGCGACAGCCGAGCCCACGCTCGCGGATC
>JAQCMX010000016.1 GCA_028274885.1 Haloarculaceae archaeon | reverse complement strand
GCAGAGAGGGCGACCGGATCGAAACCCGCGATGTGGAGCCGACGGTCGGTGAACTCGACAGAATCAAACAACGGTCACGCAAGCAGAGCCAGACGAACAGAGCGATCGATACAGACCTCGCGCGCCGGGTCGCTGCCGGGGAACTAACGGTCGAGGAAGCCCTCGAGGAACACCGCGAAAAAACGGGATGAGTGAACGGTCCCCACGAATGATCGATTCTTACAACTGGTCCCGGACAGCAGCTTCAGCTCGACGTGTTATCTCGCGGATCGGGTGTCCGGTCTCGGTTGCCACTGTGAGGGCGTCGTCGTACTCGGCGCTGACGTCGTACAGCTCCCCACCGGATCGTGCCACCTTCACATCTATCTCGTAGGTAGCGTCGGCTAGCTCTATCTCGGCAGATCGCATCTCGCGCTCTGCGATCCATCGATGGCCAGCGCCGTGTTCGCGCACGCCAAGCGTCCCCGTCTCTATCGCGAGTTTCCGGGCAACTCGCTTTGCGTTCTCGGGTTTGACCACCACCTTGACCAGATGTCCGGGACGGCTTTTTTTCATCGTCGCCGGAAGCACAGTGACGTCGAGGGCTCCCGCCTCCACCAGCGTCTTCTGGAGTCCCCCGAGTTCCTCCGGGCTCGCATCATCGAGATTGGTCTCCAGCACGGTGATGCTGTCCTGCTGGAGACCACCGTCGGTTCGACCAACCAAGGCACGGAGCACGTTCGGATGCTCGGGAAAGCGTTTGTCCCCGGCCCCGTATCCCGAGGCGTCGATAGCAAGGGAGGGAAGATGGTCAGTTCCCGCAGCCAGATGTGCCATGATCGCCGCCCCCGTGGGGGTCAGCAGCTCCGTCTCAACGGGTCCGCCACGGACCGACCAGTCGGCATTCTCCGAGAGTTCGACGACGGCAGGGGCCGGAACGGGGTAGGTTCCATGGCTCATACGGACTGTCCCACCCCCAGTCGCGAGCGGTGTCGTCACGACGCGTTCAACGTCGAGGGAATCGACCAGCAGACACGCCCCGACGATGTCGGCGATTGCGTCGTCTGCACCCACCTCGTGGAAGTGTGTCTCCTCGATGTCCGTCCCGTGAACGCTCGCCTCTGCTTCCCCGAGTAGCCTGAATATGGCTATCGCATCGTTCTGTACCCCCCCGGGCAGACCCATCCCCTCGACGATGTCGACGACCTCGGGATAGGTCCGGAGCGGCCCACCGCCCTCGGCGTGTCCGTGGCTGTCACCGGTACTGTGCCCGTGCCCGTGGTCGTGTTCGTGCCCGTGGTCGTGGTCGTGTTCGTGGGGATGTTCCTCAGCCCGATGGCTCGCATGTGTCGCCGCTCCGTCCTGGACTGTACCTGTCTGGTCAGTGGTGGACGTACGACCGGGTGAGTGAACGTCGACGCCAGTGGCAGCGATGCTACAGCGGTCAGTTTCTTCGACCGCAAACTCGATGTCGATGTCCGTTTCGATCGTCCCGAGTCGCTCTCGCTTTGCCCCCGCGGCGATCAATGCACCGAGAAGCATATTACCGCTCGCGCCCATTCGGCCGTCGAATACGAGCGTTCGCATACAGCAGTCAAGGTACCTTTGGGTCAATAGGTTGTCGGAGAACAGCGAAGAGCAACGGAACGGTTCGCCGGCACTCGATCTTATTGTGTTTGCCAGATTTTCCACTCGCCGTTGGTATTCTGGGCTGTGATGAACACTGCGGTGCTCGTTTCGTCGACGGTTTCGCCCAGCATTTCGCCCGATACTGAGACCTCTGCGTTGACGGCTTTGAACTCCTGTACGTTTTCATACTGGCTGGGATCGAGGCTGAGATCCTGTTCTGCAACTTCAGTACTGCCAACCGAATAGGAGAGTTCCTCCGAGATCTCGAATGCGGCGCCC
>JAQCMX010000011.1 GCA_028274885.1 Haloarculaceae archaeon | reverse complement strand
AGAACCCACTCTTGCCGAGCGGTTCGTGGAGCTGTTGCTCGTGTTTGTCTCTGCCGGCCGCGCCCCGTCCACCACGGTGTCCGGCTCCGCGGCGATTTTTGCCGGAGCCACCCCCGTGGGTTCGGGACCCTCGCTGTCGTTTTTTCTTGGCTGTCATTATCGCATCGCCTCCAGTAGATCGTCGATGTCTTCGGTCTCGTGAACACCCAACTGGCCGCCGGTCTTGACCGGCTGTTTGATCCCGCCGTGTCCGCCACGTGGGGGATGCAAGCGAAGCGTTGGACTGATACCGACGTCTTGCAGCGTCGTCTCCTCGGCCAGTAGCCCGGCAGCCAGCTCGTGTACGCTACCGTACCCGGTGTTGTCCTCGACCCACTCGTCGTCGATATCCGCGTCCCCCTCGTCGGGTACCCCGCGACGCTGCAACAGGAGTTCGACGGTCGCCTGACCCGGGGTCCCGTGTGCGACGTAGTCGTTTACCTTCGTGATCATCCCATCGTAAGTTGGTTCCTCGGGGACCAAGGTGGCGTGGTTGACACGACCAAGGTTCAGCATCTCGAGGGTGTCGAGGATGTCCTGGTTGATATTGATCTCACCACGGAGCTGCACTATCGCTTTCATTCTGTCACCTCGCGCTGTTGTTCGTGGATGCGCTGTGGAACGCGCGCCTCTGCGGCGTTCTGGAGCGCGTTGTATGTGGCTTTGGCGAGGTTGACTGTCGTCCTGGTGTTGCCGTGGCTTTTCGTCCAGGCGTCCTCGACGCCAGCCAGTTCGAGCACCTTACGCGGAGTCTCCGCCGCCGCGAGACCGAGACCTTTCGGTGCGGGCATAATCTCGACAGTCACGCTGCCCGCCTTCCCCTCGGCGTTTCGAACGAGCGAGTGATCACCACCGGGACGGTCCTCCCAGGATCCGCTTCCGAGTGGCACCTTGATCAGATTCAGTTTTCCGATATCGATCGCCTTCTGTATTGCACCGCCGACCTGATCGTCTCGGCCCTCGGCGTAACCAACGAGACCATCGCGGTTGCCGATTGCGACGACACAGCGGAATTTCACCCGCCGGCCGGAGTCGGTCATCCGCTGGACCATGTTGATATCGAGTACCTCATCTTCCAGATCGGGGACGAGCTGGTCGACGAGTTCCGGCTCTTTGAGTGGTAGTCCCGCGCTCAGTGCTCCTTCCATCGTTTCTATCTCGCCGTCGGCGACCATCTTGCCCAGCCGCGTCTGGGGCTCCCATCCGTCTCGTTCGCTCATAGCTCGACCTCCCCGTCGAGGAGTGTTTCTCGCATTTCGTCGAAGTGTTCCGGTAGATCTGTTGCATCGAACTCCCCACTGTAGAGGCCATCCTGCTGGGTGGCGTACTCGGCGATGTGCTCGCCGCGGGTCCGCCCCCAGTCGGCCAGCACCTCGTCGTTGTGTGGGATATCGAGTCCGGCGTCGATAGCGCCTTCCTGTACAGCGAATACCTTACTCCCTGGCGTCGGGGAGTTCAGCCCGATGTCGAGCACCGCCTGTTCTACGTCCGTATCGAGTGCGCGCAGGCCTGCGAGCAGGCCGGTCAGATACGCCGCGGGCATGTTACCCGTCGGCGCCTCCCAGCCATACCCCTGTAAGTCCTGTGAGTGTGCACTCGCAACTGTTTTGTCGCCCTGTGGCCCGGTTACGACCAGCTGCGCCCTGACGTTTTTGTTGCCCTTGCGAGCAACGAGGCGTGGTTTGCCCGATTTCAGCAGGCGCAACCGCTGATGGTAGTCCGTCCGGGCCTCGCGGCGTCGCCGCATCGGCACCGTATATCGTGGTCCTGTTGCCATTAGTTGTCACCGTCCGTGATATATCGCCTGAGATCCGCGACACTGTCGAACTCGCCACCGCCCGCCTTGTCGTAGAGTTCGCGGTACGTAGAGCGGTCGAGTTCGTCCTCGTCGCGGAGGTCGCGCAACAGCTCGCGCTGTGCGCGAATCCGTGACTGCCAGTCTTCCTTCTCATTTTCTCGCGCGCCGGCTTTCCCCTTGCGGTTGCCGGCTCCTTTCTGATGGCCGTACGCTCGTTTCTCGTTGCGCTTTCGTGCGCGACCACGAGAGTTGCTCTTCGGTGGCTCGGCCCTGATCGAACCCTGGTCGATCAGGTTCCGGATGTCCTCACGTGTGATCGCTTCCGAGATGTCCTCCTGTCTTCCCGGGTCCAGCCAGATCTTGTTTTTGCCCACGCCGAGGACCTCCGACGCGAGTCGTTTCTGTGTACTCAGATCGGTCATTCGACCTCCACCTCCTCGTAGGTCGGATTGAGAACGCGAATTTTTCTATCCTCTGCTACTTCCTCGATCCGTTCGCGTTTCCGTCCGCCGACCTTCGAAGCGATGCGGACTGCCTCCGTGTCCCCGTCGACACCCTCGAGATCGTCGACGTTGTGAACGCGCACCTCCTCGAAGCCCGAGGGATGACGACCCCGGACCGCCTTGGGCGTTCGAAAGCCCGCCTCGACAGATGCGCCCTTGCCCTTGACCCCTTTGCGCTGTTTCGAGAGTTGTCCGCGAGGCCGACGCCAGGATTTCGGGACGCGCTTCTTTTTGTGGTGGTCCTGCCGATTGAAATCCGGCTGTCCGCCCCGCTGGCGCTGTTTTAGGAGTCGCCGTTCGGTGTCGTCCAGGTCGGGAGTCTTGTCGACGAGACCACGGGGGCGGAGTTCCGTTTCCACCGCTGTGTCCGCTTCGACTGTCTCCTCTTCGATCTCCGCCTCGACCTCCGGACTAACATCGATATCACCGATATCGGCCTTGATCCGGGCGGCAAGGGCCATCCCGATCCCGTCGATGTCGGCCAGTTCCTCCTGGCTTGCACCGCGTACGTGATCGACCGTCTCGTAGCCGGCGTCCCGGAGTGTCTCCGCTTTCGGTTCGCCGACGCCACTGATATCTGTCAGCTCCTCGTACTGTTCTTTTTGTTCTGTCTCTTCGGGTTCCTCCTTGGGAACTGCGTCCGTCTCGGGTGTGAGCTCTTCGACACTCGCCTCGACATCGTCGCTCACCTCGAGTTCGTCGGTTTCGGCCTTGATCCGGGCGGCCAGAGCCGTGGAAATCCCGTCGAGTTCGGTCAGTTGGTCCTGGCTTGCGGCACTGACGTGCTCCTGGCTCTCGTAGCCTGCCTCCCGGAGAATTCCTGCTTTCTGTTCGTCGACCCCACCAAGTTCGGTCAGATCCGTCTGTTCGGTTTCGGGGCTCTCGTCTGGCTGTTCATCGGACGTCTCCGACTCTTCGGCGTCGACGTCCTGCTTTTTGCCCGCTCTCTCGTCATTCTCGTCGCTCATCAGGCATCACCTCTGTCGGGTTTCTGTGTGATGTAGACCCCGTCCTGGAAGACGCGGACATCCTTGTCGGTCATTCGTGTCAGCTGTTCTATATCGGCAGCTGTCTGCCCGACCGCCTCGATGTCGGGGCCACGCAGATGAACCATCTCCTCGTCGATCTCTACGTCGGTGTCGCCCCGGATCGGTGTCCGGCGCGGTGCCTTCTCACCGATGAAGTTCTCGATGACGACCTCGTCGCTCTCGACGGTAACCTGCATCGGGAAGTGAGAGTAAAACACCTCCATCTCGTACTCCCATCCCTCTGTCACGCCGTGGAACATGTTCAGGACGTGACTTTCGAAGGTCCCCACCGTCGAGTTCGTCTTGGCGTCGGTTTCCTCACTTTCGATGACGACTGCTTCCCCAGTGTCGCCTTCGCCCTCGGCGGGGACGTTCTCGACAGAGACCGAGATGTCCGGATACCACAGTCTGCGCGTGACGCTGCCGTTCGGTCCGTCGACGGTAAGCTCCAGATGGTCCACCTCGGCGCTTACCTTCTCCGGTAGTTCGAGTTCTGTTCGTATCATTGTTAGTATACGTATGCGATGACCTGTCCGCCGATCCCCTGTTCACGAGCGTCGTAGTGGCTCATGATACCGTGGGAGGTAGTGACAACGAGTGTCCCGTAATCACGGGCTGGGAGAAACCGTTTTTCCCACCTTTCGAACTCGTCTGCACCCGCTGCGTATCTGGGTTTGACGGGACCACAGTCGTTTATCGATCCTTTCAGTTCGACCTCGAACAGACCGGCCTTACCGTCGTCGACGTGCTGAAACCCGTCGATATACCCGCGGTCGTAAAAGACCTCGAGGACGTTGCCGATCTCGTTCGAGGCGGGCTGTACGTCTTGTGTCAGGTGCCCTACGCTTTCCGCGTTGTCGATCGCCGAGAGCGCGTTGGCAAGTGGGTCATTTCCTGTCATGAGTACTTTTTGAACCCCATGCTTCTGGACACCTCGCGGAAGCACTGCCGGCACAGGAAGATGTCGTATTTACCGACGAGTCCCTGCTTGCGCCCGCAGCGCTGGCATTCCCGAAGCTGTCTCGTTCGTTTGGCAGCCTGTTCGCCTGTCGTCTCTGCCTTCTCTGTCGTGTCCCCGTCACTCTCACTCATTCTGCCACCTCCACGTCGAACGACGCCTTGATAAACGAGACGGCGTCTGTCACGTTCAACTGATGGGTTGAGGGGATCTGACGACTCGCCTTGTCACGTTTGGCTACCCGGTAGCCAGGTCTAACGAGGTTGACGGTCACGTCAAGCCCGTAGATACCGATTGTCGGATCGTACTCCTGGCTGGGGAAGTCGGTGTGTTCCTCGATACCGAAACTGAAGTTCCCGGTATCGTCGAACTGGCTGCGGCGTAAATCGACCAATCCGAGTGCCATCTCCAGAAATTCGAGCGCGTCATCGCTGCGTAGTGTGACCTTCGCACCGATCGGATCACCCTCGCGGATGTTGAAATCCGGTTCCGTCTCTGTCGCCGTCGTCCGGACCGGCGTCTGGTCGGTGATCTCCGTAAGGATCTCCTCACCCTCTGCGAGTTCGCGGCCGCCCTGGCCGACACCCATGTGGACGACGACCTTCTCGACGCGGGGTTCGCGCATGGGGTGGAACGTCCCGGTGTCTGAACTCATCTCTCACCCTCCTGATTTTCCGCTCCACCTTCGGCCGCTGGCTCGTCGGTGTGGTCCTCGGTCGGGTCGGCTCCGTTCTCCGCCTCGTCGTCGCTGGTGAAATTCTCGTCGATGACGACGACGTACTCCTCGATCGTCTCGAAACCACCGTTTTCCTGATCGACAAGAACGTTATTTGCCGAACTACCGGGGGTTACCTGAATGTCTTCGACCGTGCCGATCTCGCCTGCGTGGGCGCCATCGATAGCCGTGACCAGCGCGCCCTCTCCGTACTCGAAGTGAGCGACAATCTCTCCGTCTTCGTTGCCAACGACGATCGAGTCTGCGACATCGTATGCCGTGTCGGGTTCGACGAGCAGCGTCTGCCCGTCATGGAGTGTCAACTGAACATCAGTACCCGACACGTCCCGTTTGTTCACGATCTTGCCGAGTTTGCTCTGTGCGGCGTCCTCGTCGATGGGCGTCAACGTCAGTCTGCCACCCTCGTCGGGGAACACCCGGTAGTACTCCTCGCGTTCGGTGAACACGAGGATGTCGAATATACCCACCGGTCGCTCCTCGTCGCTTATTGCCTTCCCGTTTATACGTACGTTGTCTTCGTTGAGCGCGTGTCGTGCTTCTTTCCTGTTGTCGACGTAACCGAGCACGTCCCGCAGGACGATGAGCAGGGGAACCCCTGACTCGCCGTGCGGACCGGCGTCGGCCTTGACCGTGAACGTCTCGGTCTTGCGCTCGACCGGCCAGGCCTCGGGGACCGAGAGTCGTTTTTGATGATTGCTCATTGTTCGTCCTCCGTCTCTTCGAGTCGTTGTCTGCGAAGATCGTCTGACAGATCCAGGCTCGTCACCTGGAGATTGCTTGCATCGATCGGGCGGGGCACTTCCTCACCGTCGGCCGTCTCGAGTGTTATGTCCTCGACATTTACTTCGGCCGCCCTGAGATCGACGTCGACAACTTCGCCGTCCTCGCCGGCGTGGTCACCGCGAAGCACCGTGACGGTGTCTCCCTCGTTGACCCGTACCGAGCGCTGTCCGTACTCCTCCCGGAGATCATCGGCCAGGGTTGCCCGGACCTGCTTGTGTCGTTCGTGCAGCGGCGCGTTCTCCTGTGCTTTCCGCTGTTTGTGTGGTTGTTGTGTCATACTATCATAGTCGCTGTCGAGGCGATTGCACCGAACCGCTCGGCTACTTCGCGTGCGATCGGCCCCTTGATTTCGGTCCCGCGGGGGTCCTCGTTGTCGTCGACGATGACCGCGGCGTTGTCCTCGAACTTCACGCGGGTCCCGTCAGGTCGACGGATCGGTTTGCGCTGGCGAACGACGACCGCCTCCAGCACCTGCCGGCGCATCTCCGGTGTCCCCTTTGTCACGGAGACGGTGATCTTGTCACCGAGTCCCGCTTTCGGGTGACGGTTCAGCCGGCCGGAGTACCCGCTCGTGCTGACCACTTTGAGTTCCCGCGCACCGGTGTTGTCGGCACAGTTGATCAGCGATCCCTTCTCGAGACCCTGTGTCACGTCAGCTTTGAGCGCCTCCATCAGACACCACCTCCGCTCTCCTCGACAACCTCGACGACGACGTGCGATTTCGTCTTCGATAGCGGGCGTGTCTCCGCGATTCTGATCGTATCGCCGACCGACAGCGGTTCGAGAACGCCCGGCACGTGTGCCGGGACCCGTGAACGTCGTTTCATCAATCGATCGTACTTCGGGACCGAAACGTCGTACTCCCGTTCAACGACGACCGTCCTGTCCATATCCGTCGAGACGACCTCGCCCTCGAGAACCTGTCCCCGAACGGACAGTTCACCGTAGAACGGACACGTCTCGTAGTCGTACTCCTCGGTATTTTCCGGTGCTGGTGGTTTCTCTACGTCTAATCCTATTGCCATTTCGAATCACCTGTTCGTTCCGTCCGTCGTGCCGGCCGTGCGAGCAGTTCCGCTCCGGCCGTCCGGATACACTCCCCACCGGGGAGCGTCCACTCGAAGGTGGCACCCTCTTTCGGGACCTGCGCCACGCGACCCCCGGTGTCGATTCCCAGCGTCTTCGTCGTCTCCGTGACGACCGTTCCGGACAGTCCGACACTGTCCGGGTTCGACGCCGCCACGACAGCCACCTCGAGTCCAACGAGTTCGTGTCGAACGAGCGTCTCCGCCGTGACCGCCATTACTGCTCACCGTCCTCGAGGTCACCTTCCTCGCGCTGGATCGTCTTGATGCGCGCGATGGCCCGCCGGAGTTCCTTGATCCGACCTGGATTGTCCGGCATACCCCCGGCCGCTTTCACCGAGTTGGCGTTGAGCAGTTCCGTTTCCAGATCCTCGAGTTCGGACTGGCGCTCCGCCGGTGTCATGTCCCGGATCTCCAGCGGGTGCAGGATCGTCATTCGCTCCCAACCTCCGCGTCGTCCATCTCTTCGATCAACTCCTCTGCCTCCGCTTCGGTGTCCTCGTCCAGTTCCTCCTCGACTGCTGCATCCAGGTCTTCGAGTTCCGACTCGACGTCGGCCTCATCGGGCACGTCCGGATCCTCGAAGTCTTCGACGATCTCCTCTTCCTCGACGGCCGCTTGGTCGGTTGCACCAGCCCCGTCGACCGCTTCGCTCTGGCCGTCCTCGGGCGGGGCCCCGATAGAGGGGTCCCCGTTCGATGTCTCGTCTGGTTCGTTGGCCAGAAGTTCCTCGACTCCCTCGTCCTCTTCGACGTAGTCGTCGACTTCGATATCCTCGTAAATTTCGAAGTCGTCGGGCAACTCCGCATCCGGCGGGATGATCTTCACCTGGACGCCGATCGTGCCCAGTTTCATCACCGCAGTTCCGACGCCGTGGTCGACAATCTCCTCTGCGGGTTCACCGTTGTGTTTTATATATCCGCGATTGAACTTCTCGACCCGCGAGCGTGCACCCGTCACCTTGCCCGAGAGAACGATCTCCGCGCCGAGTGCGCCCGCCTCTATGATGCGATCGATCGTGGTGTGGCCAGCCTTGCGGAAGTACCAGCCACGTTCGAGCGCGTTCGCCAGTCGGTCGGCGACAATCCGGGCGTTGAGATCCGGTTCTTCGACCTCCTGGACGTCGACCTGCGGGTCTTCGAGCCCGAAATCCGCCTCCAGGGTCGTCGTGATCTTCCGGATGTTCTTTCCGCCCTTGCCGATCACCATGCCGGGTTTCTCCGCTTTGAGGACGATCTGTGTCCCCATCGGTGTCTTGGCGATCTCCATGCCGCCGTAGCCGGCCCGGCCAAGTTCGTCCTGGAAGAACTCGTCTATCTGCGTGCGCTGGAGACCGTCCTCGATGAACTGCTGTTCGTCCGCCATCACTCCGCACCTCCCTGTTCCAGGACGAGCTCGATATCACATTCGGTCGTGTTCCACGACGAGGCCCGCCCCATCGCGCGGGGCTTGCGACCCCGGTTCTCGCCGACCTTGTGTGGTGCGACGTGCATGATCGCCATCGACCTGCCGTCGAATCCCTGGTGATCGGCGTTGCCGATTGCGTTCTCGAGAAGATCGAGAAACGCCCGCGCTGCCTTCTCCGGGAAGCGACCGGCGTCCCAACCGTCGATGTTCTTTCTGTGGCCAACCCCCGAGTTGTGTTCGCGGAAAGGCACGGCCTTCTCCTCGCTGATGACGCCTTCGAGATACTCGATGGCGTCACCGGCGCTCATGCCCTTTATTTCACGGGCGATGGCCTTGCTGTGCTTGAGACTTATCTGCCGCTCTCGGAGCATCGCTTTTGCCGTCGTGTCCGGGTCGGCGTCGACTGAGTAGCTGATTCCCATGATTACTTGAGGGGTACAAACTTCGAGGAGCGTGTCGCTCCGATACCGGCCTGTCCGTGTTCCACGTCCTGTCGCGTCTGCTGGAACTCACCGAGGTAATGGCCGATCATCTCCGGCTCTACCTTGACGCGCTCGAAGCTCTGGCCGTTGTGAACTGCGAACGTGATTCCGACCATCTCGGGAACGATCGGCATGTCCCGCAGCTGTGTCCGGATCGGGTTGTTGGCAGTTTCCTCCTCGCCGGCCTCGCCGGCCTTCTCGAGGATTTTCTCGTGTTCGACCGACAGACCGCGTTCGATGGTTCGCCGCTGGCGTGCGGGAAGCAGTTCCGCGACCTCGTCTAGACTCATCTCCTGCAACTCCTCTAGCGTGTGGCCACGGTAGGTAAACTCGCCCTCGTGACCGATCTGGTAGTCAGAACTCATGCGTTCGCTCCTGTGAAACCGTTACCCAAATCGCGTGTGACGGAACTCATCCGTTGCCACCTCGTCCGGTGCGTCGCGAGGAGATATCCCCGACCTTGCGTCCCGGCGGGGCGTTGCGTGAGATGCTCTTTGGCTTGCCGGGATGCTGGCGGCCACCACCACCGAATGGGTGGTCGACAGCGTTCATCGCTACACCCCGAACACGAGGCCAGACTGTCCCGCGACTTTTGACCTTGTGGTACCTGTTGCCGGCCTTGAGCATCGGCTTCTCCGTGCGTCCACCACCGGCCACCACACCGATTGTCGCTCGACACTGCGGGTCGAGACGTTTCATCTCGCCGCTCGGTAACTGGACGACGGTCACGTTCCGGTCGTGGGACAGCAACGTCGCGCTCACGCCGGAGGCGCGTGCAAACTTCCCGCCATCGCCCTGGTTGGCCTCGACGTTACAGATGGGCACGCCCTCCGGAATCTCCGCGAGTGGGAGTGTGTTTCCCGGCTCGATTGCCGCCGACACACCGACCTGTATCTCGTCTCCGACCGTGATTCCCTCGGGGGCCAGCACCAGTCGGCGGTCGCCGTCTGCAAACTCGATGTCTGCGACCGGGGCCGACCGGGCCGGGTCGTGTTCGATGTCGACGACCGTTCCGCTCACGACGTCGCCATCCTCGGTGTTGCGGTGGGACAGTTCGGCTTTGTACTGGTGTGAGGGTGCCCGAAAGGTGGGGGTCCCACGCCCGCGCCGCTGGCCACGAATGCGTCGTCCCATCGTCAGAACACCCCGATTCGTGACGCGATCTCCTGTGCGTCGTGCTCGTCGGATAGCTGTACGATCGCCTTCTGTGTCCCATCTGGCTGTACCATCGTGTTGATCCCCTCTGTCGTCACGTCGAACTGCTGTTCGACCTCCTCGACGATTTCTGTCTTGGTGGAGTCGGAATGGCAGATAAAAAGCATCTTGTTCTCGAAATCCATCTCGTCGACTGCCTTCTCGGTGACGTGTGGGTGTTTGATGTGTTCTGTCATCTGTTAGCTACCTCCCCGATTGCGCTCTCTGTCCACAGCGTTAGCCGTCCGGCCTGCGTGCCGGGTGCCAGATCCTCCGCGTCGAGTTCGGTAGCGGTCGTTACGTCTACGCCCGCCAGATTCCGTGCTGCCCGTGACGGTTCGTCGCTTGTCACGACCAGCACAGATGTCGGTCGACGGTACTTTCGGCCACGGGTGGTTCCCTGTCCGGCCCGGACCGTTCGCTCGTCGGCGCGGTCGATGTCAGCCGCGATGCCGAATGTATCGAACGCTTCGAGCGCCTCCTGTGTCTTCGCAAGTGATGCGAACTCGTCGCTGACGATCAAGGGGAGATCCAGCTCACCGTCGAACTCGTGACCGCGCTCGCGTACAAGATCACTATCCCCGGTCGCCGCGACCGCAGACTGGACCGCCAGTTTGCGTTCCTTTTCGTTGATCTCGAGCGATCGGTCCTTCTCGGCTTTCGGTGGATGTGCCGTTCGCCCACCGACCGTCTGTGGGACGCGGCGACCACGCCCGCCCTCTCGGGGGACGTGTGCCTGCCCGCGTCCACTACCGGGCGACTCGGCGGGGGTTCGCATCCCCGCGTGTTCGTCGGCACCGTGGTCCTGACGCCTGTTTGCCTGCGCTGCGAGAACTGCCCGCCGGATCAGATCCGGGCGGTACGGGGTCTCGAAGACCGCCGGAAGGTCGATATCGCCGTCGTCATCGCCGTCTACGGTATGTACTGTTGCCTGCATAAATTACCCCTGGTTGGATGCTGTCGAAACGTACCGCACCTCTGGATCGAGACGGGGCTGATCTTTCGGACGCACTGCCGGTCGCAAGCGAACGAGGCGTTTCTCGGGACCGGGTACGGAGCCTTTGACCAGCGCGTAGGACCCACCGACCTCCCCGTAGTTGAGGAATCCGCCGTCCATACCGATGTCGTCCGCATCGTCGGCGATGTCGATGAGACGCTTGTTGAGTTCGGTTCGCTGGTGGTAGCCGGTCTGTCCCTGCTGTGGGACCGTCGAGCGCACGCGTGATGGGTTCCACGGGCCGAGGTTCCCGATCCGGCGCCGCCAACCCTGTCGGGCGTGTTTGCCCTTTCGCTTCTGAACGCCCCAGCGCTTGACGGGTCCCTCTGTCCCTTTGCCTTTCGTGATACCCGCGACGTCGGCGTACTCGCCGGCTCGGAACACCTCGTTTACCGCGTACGTGCCGTCTTCGAGGAGTTCTATACCGTATTCGAGGCGCTCGTCCATCGAACCTCCGCCAACCCGGTTTTCCATCACGTCCGGTCGTTTCTTCGGGACGCCATCCAGGCCCTCCGGGACAGTGTGCGTTATCGCACGAATGTCTCCGATCGTTCCGGCCTCGAGTGCGTCTCGTATCTGTTCCTCTGCAGCGTCCGCGTTGGACTCCTCCGGAAGGTCGAGTGCCCGGTCGAGATCCGGGTGGGGCTCGTCGACCCAGAGTTCCGTCAGCGGCCGCTTTCCGTACGGTGTGTCTTCGTAGGCTCGCAGCGCAACGACCTGCAGCGGCGGTGTCTCGACGACAGTTACCGGGACCGTCTCCTCCATCCCTTCGCGGGCGGAGTCGGGTTCGTCGTTGATCATGACGACGTGGGTCATGCCCGCCTTGTAGCCGGCAAACCCCTGCAGTGACGGCTGTCCGTCGTCGTCGGGCCAGCTATTGAACCGCGGCGTTTCGCTGGCCGATCGCGTTCGCGGGCCAAAGCCCAGCGAGCCTTTGCGTGGTCTTTCTGGTTGTGGCATTGCGTTTCACTCCGTGAGGGTGAGACAGGCGAGGGTTGCGAACACCGCTTCTTCGGTTCGCACCACCTCACTGCCCTGATTCGGAACCGTATTGAGCCAGAGATCAAACCCTCCGTTCTCGCTCGAGTCTCTGTCGCCGACCGACCCCGGGTCCACGTCCAGTATCGCCGGAAGACCGCGTTCGGGTGCGCCAAACACGACTGTGAACGTCCGGGGATCCTCGTGCTCACCGTCTCTGGTGAGGGCCCCGACCAACTGGTCGAGACGACTCACACCCAGACGCTCGCCATGCCGAGACGCAGCGATGGCGAGACCCGTGTCACTGCGTGTGAGTGCCGAATCGAGATCCGTGGCATCGACGACGTATCCCGGCGGGGACACGTCGGTAAGTTTCGCCCGGACCGGCTCTCGCGAAGAGACCCTGACGGAGACGCGCTCTCTCTCCCGGACCTCCGCGTTGGAAGGGACCGGCAGAGAGATTGGGTGTTGCAGTCCGCAATTGACCCGGACGCGCCCATCAGCACCGACCTCGGTCACGATTCCCTGTCTTAACGACCCCGAACCCTCGGATCCGGAGCCGGTCTGTGAACGCACGCGGAGCGGCGGCAGGACGCCCGCGAACTCCAGTTCGTCCCGCTTG